>SHUN01000001.1 GCA_009697495.1 Bryobacterales bacterium
CTCCCCTGGTACGCTGACCATCCCACAAATCCGAAAATTGCCCAGGAATCTTATCTCTTGCAAGACATCCTGCCGCGCCTCTCCGGCCGCATTCTCCTTCTCGGCTTCAGCAAATCGGGCAACGGCGCACTGACGTTGATGCTCCGCAACCCCGGAAAATTCGCCGCCGCCGCAGCCTGGGACGCGCCCCTTCTCCTCGACGCTCCCGGCAAATACGGCTCCGGCGAAATCTACGGCACGGCGGAAAACTTCGCGGCCTATCACATCCCCACGCTGCTCGAAAAACGTTTCCAGGACCCCATGAAAATCGCGATCTCCGGCTTCGGCGGTTTCCAGGCCGACATCGCCGGCGCTCACGAAAAGATGACTGCCCTTGGGATCAAGCACGAATATGACAACGCTACGAAGCGTCCCCACCACTGGTCCAGCGGCTGGATGGAACCGGCCATGGCCACACTCGACCGCCTAACGCGCTAAACTAGAGAGTTTGGTCTTTTCATGAGCAATCTTATCGTGTTGGGTGCCCAATGGGGCGATGAAGGCAAAGGCAAGATGGTCGATCTCTTCTCGGAGAAATTCGACTACGTTGTCCGTTATCAGGGAGGCCACAACGCCGGCCATACCGTCTACATCGGAGCGCAAAAATATGTACTGAAGCTGATTCCGAGCGGCATCCTCCGCCCCGGCGTCCAGGCGGTGATCGGCAACGGTGTCGTGATTGACCCCGCCGCGCTGCTCGAAGAAATCGCCATGCTCGACAACCTCGGCATCGCGGTGGAAAAGCAGTTGGCTATCTCCAACCGCGCCCACGTCATCTTCCCGATGCACCGCGTCGTCGAAAAAATGAGCGAGGCGCGCAAGGGCCGCACCGCCATCGGGACCACCTCCCGCGGCATCGGCCCCGCCTACGAAGACAAGATCAGCCGCCGCGGCATTCGCATCGCCGACCTTATCGACACCGATAATTTCCGCGCTCTGTTCGACGTTCTGGTCGAAGACAAAAAGATCATCGCCGAGGCCTTCGGCATTCCCTGGGATCTGGACACCGATGCGTTGCGGCAACAGTACGAGGCCTTCGCCGAGCGCGTTCGCCCGATGGTGCGCGACACCGCCATTATGCTGCGCGATGCCATGAACGCCGGTAAGCCGGTATTGTTCGAAGGCGCGCAGGGCACGATGCTCGACATCGACCACGGCACTTATCCATTTGTCACTTCGTCCAGCGCCGCGGCGGGCGGAGCCTGCACCGGCGCCGGCGTCCCCCCCACGCGCATCGATGGCGTTGTCGGCGTTTCCAAAGCCTACATCACTCGCGTCGGCGGCGGGCCGTTCCCCACGGAGGACCACACCGAAATGGGCGAGCGTATCCGCGCCAGCGGCAAGGAATTCGGCGCCGTCACCGGCCGCCCGCGCCGCTGCGGCTGGTTCGATGTACCGCTGCTGAAATATACGACCGCCGTCAACGGCTTCGACAGCCTGGTTATCACTAAGCTCGATGTGCTGGACGAGTTGGAAACCATCCCCGTTTGCGTCGCTTACAAAGTGAATGGCCGCTTGACGGAGGAGATGCCGGCCACCAATCGAGAGCTGGAATCTATCGAGGCGGTTTACGAACATTTACCCGGCTGGCACTGCTCCACGCGCGGGCTGACGGATCTCAGCGCGCTGCCCGCCGCGGCTCGCAAATATCTCGACTTTCTTCAGGAAAAGACGGAAGTGGAAGTCGGTTGCGTGTCGATTGGACCGGAGCGCAGTGAGACGATTATCGTGCCCGGATCGAAGCTCGAACGGCTGCTCGGTTAACAGTGTCATGGGGCTATGGCTTCTCTGCCAACGCCCCACTTGGCTTTCGACGAGTACATCGCGCTGGAGCGCCGAACGGGTTCAAAATACGAATTCCGAAACGGCGACATCCGCGCGATGGCGGAGGCGTCGCCAGCGCATTCGCTGATGGAGGCTAATTTGATTGCGGCGTTGGCCCCCCAATTAGCGGACTCAGGTTGCCGCGTCTACGCTGCCAGCCTTCGGATCCTGATTGAGGCTTCGGAGCTTTACACCTATCCCGACATCTCCATCGTGTGCGGCCCCTTACTGCTTGGCTCTGGCATGTCCGCAACCAACCCAAAAGCAGTAATCGAAGTCCTGGCTCCGTCCACGCGCCGTTACGACGACGTCGCCACCGGTTGCCGGGGCGAAGACGCCGAACGCGATCCAGACCAGCCATAATAGAAACCAAATGCGAACCCTATCCCTTTTCCTCCTCGCCGCCACGCTCCTGTTCCCCCAGGAGCAGAAAAAGAAGAAGCAGCGCCCCAGCCCGCCCGTCGAAACCTCGGTCGCCATCAACGGCAAAAACATCACCATCAAATACTCCTCCCCTTCCATGAAGGGCCGCAAAATTTTCGGCGGCCTGGAACCGTTCGGCAAAGTCTGGCGCGCCGGCGCCAATGAAGCCACCGCGCTCCACACCGACGCCGACATCGTAATCGGCGACCTCAACGTCCCCGCCGGCGATTACACCCTCTTCGTTCAGCTGATCTCCGCCGACGCCTGGACGCTCATCGTCAGCAAGGAAACCGGCCAGTGGGGCCTCGCCCACAAGCCCGAAAACGATCTCGGCCGCACGAAGATGAAGATCGCCAAAGTCGCTCCGGTCGAGTCCTACACCATGACCCTCTCCGCTAAAGAACTGAAGCTGGAGTGGGAAGAGACGTCGGCCAGCGTCCCGCTGAAGCTGAAGTAGTTTACAGTCCGCGAACTCGTTCCGCACAGACCGCCCATAGTGACGGGTCGCGTTATGGCCATTCGCGAAATGGCCATAACTTCGCCTGTGATGGGGAGGATTTTGGGGAAGATGTTTCGAGCCACCGCATAGACCATCTGTCCTTGCGGCCAACGACGGATTGACGGATAACCGTTCTGCGATCACTTTGTTCGGATGGTCCCCGCCACCGGCGTACCTGAGGACATTCGCGTCGACGAGAATCACGGCAAGGCTTCAACCGGCGGAACGGACTCTCGCTTCATCTCTTCGGGCGTGCCTACGGGAAGATTCAACGTAGCCAAGCTCTTCACGGCCGCGACGCGCTCGGCCCGGGTGGCGCGCGAATACGGTGCGCGGCAGGCTTCCCTTACCAGATCGTCAACACTGGAGTGGCGCTGTTCGGCGAGTTGAGCCAGACGGCCGTACAAGTCCGCCGGGAACGATATGGTTGTTTGCTTGGTGAGTTCCATAACCGTTTCCAGAATACGCGGATATCATGTGGCTGATGCGCGTTTGAGGCGGACGAAGCGGTCCTGCATGGGAGGGAAGTCAAATTCGAGGATGCCGCCGGCGTCGGTGAGGCGTTCGACGATCTCTTCGTCGTCGATTTCGATGTCGTAACGGGCGTTGGGTGCCAGACCGATGATGTAGGCCTTTTGGGGCTCGGCGTTGGCGGGTTGGAACTTCATCTGCTCGCGGCCGAAGTGGACGACTGTCCCGCCTATTTCGACAGGGGCGGGTGAGTTGAGGCCGCGGTCCTTGCGGCGGCCTTCTTCGAAGAACTGCACCTTGCGATCGGAGTAGTGGAACCAGGTGGCGTCGTCTTCCCAACTGCTGCGGAGGGCGAGTTTGCCGGCGGAGGCGGCGTGCATGGAGAGGGGGAGGTGGTAGTAGCTGAGGCCGGGCTGATAGGGATTGGCCCAGAGGAATTCGTAGACCATGCCGAAGACGCCGCGCATGAGGAAGCGGTCGTGGATGAGCCAGCCCTGGACGAATTGGGTTTCCTGGGCGTTGGTGTCGAAGGCGACCATGGCGAGATCGGCGGCGCGGGCGAGGGCGGCGACGCGGAGATCGGGGTCGCCGTCGCCGTCGTAAAAGGGGACGCGGTATTCGTTTTCGGCGGCGGGGAAGGTGGCGGGATAGTAGCTGAGAATGTGGTAGGCGGGGAGTTCTTTGAAGTAGCGGGGGGCGTCGTCGCGGAGGTCGATTTGGATGCCGTCGCGAATGGCGTGGAGCATTTCGAAGAGGGCGTAGCTGTCTTCGCGGGTGTAGCGATAGGCGCCGCCGCGGAGGGCGGGAGCGACCTCTTTGCGCCACCAATCCTTGACAATTTTTTCGAGTTCTTCTTTGTGGCCGATGACGACGGCGGAGAGGGCGCGGTCGCGCATGGCGGGGATGTCGCGTTTGGCGGGGGGCGCGGCAAGGGATTGGCGAAGTCTGGCCGTTAGGAGCTTGGATTGGTCATCGGAGAGGAGGGGCTGGCACCAATCGAGGACGATGGCTTGTTGGCGGAGGTCGTTGGATTGGAGGGCGAACTGGATGGCCTGTTTGCCGAAGTCGATGTTGCCGGAAACGATATGGAAAAGGGCGTAGGCGAAGCCGGGTTCGGCCATTTGGGCTTTGCCGGCGACGAGAGTTTCAAACTGGACCCAGCGGACGGAAGTGCGTTCGCGTTCGCGCTTGAGAAGGCGGAGGCGGCGGGGATTGAGGAAAAGGCGTGGGTTATCGCCGTAAACCTGGAACTCTTCATCCTGTTGCTGCTGGGCATGGGCGGCGGCAGCGAGGGAGGACAGCGCCGCGCGGCGCGTCAACTGGGGCACGTGTTTATTGTGTCATAACGACACAGGTCTGGCGCGGAGGGGGCCCTTGACGAACTTTCGGCAGGAAGCGACTTGATTTATTTTCAATGGTTTGCTGGAATAGAACAGTTGGCTACCCACTTGCTGGGTACTGACGTGAATTGATGAAGTTAATCAAATAACCCAACCCTCTGGATTGAGACGCTACACGAACGAAGCGGGCGGGCTGAATCAAGCGTGCTTGCGGGAGCCGGTAAAAAGTTTAGAACCGCTCCTTCCAATCGTTGGCAGATCGGTTCAGAGGGTATTTTTCGCTGCCAACGCGAAAATATTCCAATTCACGCTCTTTTCAATTTTGAGCAGTAACGATCTCTCCGCGGATCCATCGATGGTTCCGGTATTGTACTGGCGCATCGGGCTGGGAATGTTTGGACGCGGGCCCAGCCCGGAGTGATTGCGGCACGTTTTAGCGGACGTGTTCGCTCCAGGAAGTATTGGCGCCGGATTCGTGAGCCCCAACGGAAGTTCGTTCGGGGCGATCCGCATCGGAAAAGGGGCACATTTCACCTTGCCAAACCCATTTCCGATGCGGTTCCCTTAAGCAGCCAGATCGGAGGAGAAGGCTGACTTAAGAACGGTTTCCCGCACGCGCAGAACGTCACACGCTTGGGGGAAATGTTTTAGAAATCGGTGGCTTCAGTGTAGCAGATCGGTTGCGGGGGGGTGCGTGTGCGGGCGCTGGAGTCGCGGTTGATATCGAGCCGGGCGGCGTTGTCTTTCGAATCGGCGAAGCGTTTGGCGCCAGCGGTTAGAATGGCATCGCCGGGGACCTTCGCAAGGGGCGTGTAGCGGGGGTGATGGGCGTCCTTCATGATCATCTTCGAATAGTAGTGATAGACCTCGCGCGGAGGATCAATTCCTGCGCGTTGACGACCGATTCGCAGCGGGCGAACATGCCCTGGATTGGATAGCCGGGATGGTTCCAGAGCGAGAGGCGGACTTGCCCGCCTTCGCCGTCGCCGCGGGAAAATGCGTGGTCATCGAGGGCTTAATTTTCTTTGGCGGATCGTTTTAAGGGCGCTATTTGTTCGGGGGTGAAGAAGTTTTTCAACAAGAGCTAGCCGTCGCGGCCGTAGGCTTCGAGTTGGGCGGGAGTGAGTGGGCCGTTCGCCATGCCAGCTGTGATGATACTGTGAATGGCTATGCGACTGGTGCGGATTGGAATGATTGGATCGGGGTTCGTGGCCGAGTTCTACATGCAGGGACTGGCGAATGTGAATGGGCATGTGGTGGCGGCGTGCTATTCGCGGGAGTTGTCGCGGGCGGAGGCGTTTGCGCGGCGATGGGGGATCGGTTCGGTCTCGGCGGATTTGAATTCATTTTTGGAGCGGGACGATATTGACCTGTTTGTGATTGCGCTGCCGAATGAGGCGCATTTGCCGGTGTCGCTGGCGCTTTCGCGATTGCGGCGGAATCAGGTTTGCACGAAGCCTTTGGGGCGGAATCGGGAAGAGGCGAGGCAGATGTGGGAAGCGGCGGCGGCTTCCGGGGCGCTGCATGGGTACGCGGAGACGGAGGTGTTCGCGCCGTGCGTGGTGAAGGCGCGGGAGACCATTGCGGCGGGCGGGATCGGACGTGTTCTGTGGGTGCGTTCGCGGGAATCGCATAGCGGGCCGCATTCGGCGCATTTCTGGGATGTGGAGAAAACGGGCGGCGGGGCGATGAATGATTTGGGATGCCATTGCATTGCGGCGGCACGGTATTTCTTTGGGAAGGAGGATCGAATTACGCGGGTGATGGCGTGGGGGGCGAGGATGGTGCATCACGAGAAGACGGCGGGGGAGGACAATGCGCTGTTGTTGTTGCAGTTTGCGAGCGGGGGAATTGGGCATTGCGAGTTGTCGTGGACGACGAAGGGCGGGCTGGATTTGCGGAATGAGGTGCATGGGTCGGAGGGGTCGATTTTCACGGATGTGACGCGGGGGACGCCTATTCGTTCGTTTACTCCGCGCGGGGCGGGGTATGTGATTGAGAAAGCGGATATCGATTTTGGGTGGACGCGGCCGTTACCGGAGGAGGCGTTTGCGTATGGATATCAGGCGGAGATGCGGCACTTTGTGGAGTGCGTGCGGGATGGAGCTCCGGCGCGGGAGGATTATCACGACGGATATGTCGTGAATTGCGTGCTCGACGCCGGGTATGAGTCGATGCGGGAGGGGCGGTGGGTGCACGTTTGATTGCTGTGGTGAGATGGCCGAACGGGAGGCTGAGACGTCCGCATGCTATCTGTCAGGATTGGTAAAGAGTCGAGGATCAAATGCAAATGGCGTGATAGCGGCAGCCTGGACAGCGGTCGTATGTAAGGGCGCGTCGGAATACAACACGATCACCCGATCCTGTGGAACGACGACACTTGGAACGGAAAATCCGACAGTTTTCGGGGGAAGAGCCTCGAATCCAGTTTGGTAGACCTTCTTCAGAAACTCTCCGCTCGATTCAGAAGCCGGAAGAGTGAGGATGAATTCGTCTGCAACGCTGATTTCGAGGAGAACAAAGTCCGATGGGATCTCCGTTCGATCCAGGTGGACGAGAACTTCAACCACCGCAAGGGAAGCGTGTTCGGCCGTATAGAGCGCGGAAATTCCTTTCCGGTTCCACCTGCCTCCGGTTCGCCGCGCCCCATAGCCAGTCAGTTCGGCGTACTTCTGGCGGCAGAGCCGAAATAACCGCATCGTCGTTCGGGCCTAGCTGAAAACGCCGTGTTCGATCTTCGTGAGTTCGTCGTCGACGAACTCATATTGGGAGCGGTCAGTCCGCAGGATCCCGATCGGCGTGTTTCCGTCGAATAAGGGATTGGCCCGCTCCAGCCAGTGCCATGCCTTCTCTTCGGACCCGAATGCTTCAATCGCATGCTGCACGATGGGTTCGGCGTCAACGGACAACGCTATAGGCCCCCCAGATTGATGTTGGTTCCGCAGACTGCTCATAACTCTATTCTACTGCCTGCCACGGCCCACTAACCAGAGGCTTCGCACGGCGGATGACCACGGGCTCCTGGGCTGGTGCATTGACGGCACTGGCGTCAACGAGTCGCCATTTCGCCGGTGCGTATCAAGAATTTGAGACACTCGGCGAAATCATTCAGTGAGTTTTCCGCTCTGTAGTAGTCGATGAGCCGGGCTTATTGATCCAGACTTTTTCCGGGAGCGGGCTGACGACCGGAGCTTCGCGTACAAACCGTTCGGGGTGAGCCAGATAGGCGGCATCCAGGATGAGTTGGCGCTGGGCGAGCACGGCGGGTGCTTGGCGGGCGTCAGTAACGCAATCCCGGAATGGCAATGTTGGCCGCTGTACCAGTCGAAGAATTGTTGACAGAAGGCGCGGCAGTCCTGCATACAGCCGAATCGATCAGGGAAACCGGGTTGGCCGGCTAACGCCGCCGGGCAAACACCGCCAGGCTGCTCGCCACAGCCCGCGCCCGGCCGCCGGAGAGCGCGTTCATCACCTCGCGCTCACCCGTCGACGGATTCTGCATCGCCAGCGTTGTCGAACCGCCGCCGTCCAAATTCAGCGCGTCATGCACGCCGTACTCCCGCGCCAGAAGCGCCGCCAGTGCGGTCACCGTGAACCCCGCAGCTCGATCCGCGGTCACCAGGAACACCGTCCGCTTATCGCTGGATAGCCCAACCACCGTCCGCGGGTTCGGCACGTTGTACCACGACCGCGCATTCGAATAAGATCCCGGCGTCAAAAGCCCGTCCGAATGCTCCGCATCGCGATAAACCGGAACCGTCACGACGCCGCCTGTGATGATCTGCGCTGACCCGCTCACCGCGGTCCACAACTCGCCGGTATACCCGCGCCGGACAATCGAAGCCCGGTTCATCGCATCAATATGCAATGCCGGAGCGGACGCCACCAACGCATAGGACTGCGCGGGCGTCTCGAAGGAGGAATACACGACTCCCTCCGATGCCGCCAGACCTATCAAAAACGCCTCCGAATCCTCCGACGGATACGGCGCGAAAAAGTGGCCATTGATCGCCACCTGCGCCCCAACTGACGCCAGAAAGTCCAACGTCGTTTGCCGCACGGTTTCGCGCGTCCCGCCCGGTCCCGTCAACTGAAATCGAATGCCCGGAGCGTCCAAATCGATCCGGACCACATGCAGGCCGAATGCCGGCTCCGTCCGGTGAATATGGGTCACGCCCACAAACGGATGGGTAACGGACTCCGCCCCCAAAATCTGGAATAGCGGGAAGAGGAGACTAAACAGGAAGAAACGCACAACCATCAGAAAACTTTACCAGTTCACCTTCAATGCAAACTGCATCCGCCGCGGCGTATTCGCCTGGTTCCGCACCAGCCCAAAATTCGCCACATCGCTCACGCTCGTTCCCGGCGTCGAAAACTGCGTCCGGTTGAACATGTTGAACGCCTCAAACCGCAAGTCCAGCGTTCGCCGCTTCTCCTGCGAAACCGTAAACGTCTTCGCCAGCGAAATGTTCTCGCTGAACAGCGGGAAGTTCCGCATCTTCGGATTGTTGCGCGTCATATTCCCCAACCGGTCCCTCGGCTGCACCGGAAACCAGCCCTCCGTCGTCACCGTCGGCGTATCGCCGTTCCAACTGGCAACCGTCGCGGGCTGGAAATACCGGTCCACCGCCGGGTCGAACTTCTCGCCCGCAATCGGGGCACGCCAGCCCTCATACGTGTCGATCGTGATCCGGTTCCCGCCCACCGGGAATCCGAACTGGCCCGAAAACGCCATCGGTGTGCCAGACGCATACCGGTGCACCGCGCCGATCCGCCAGCCGCCGATCGACTGCGACACAAACCCGCGCTTCAGCCAGCGCTTCCCCGGCCCGATCGGCAGGTCGTACACGTAATTGATCTTCGCCTCATGCGTCCGGTCGGCGTTCGATAACGCCTTGTCCAGCCGCCGGTTGAAATGGTCCATGGCCGCCCCGCTCCCCCACACCGAGTCGGTGTCGGTGAACATCTTCGCGAAGACATACGAGGCGTCCACCATCAGGTTTGCCGCGTATCGCCGCGTCACCTTTACAATCAGCGAATGGTAGCTCGAATGGCCGCTGTGGTCCCCGCCGCTGCCGGTGTTGATATTGTTGTACTGCGGGTAGGGACGCAGCGCCCGCGCCAGCGTCAGGTTATCGGGAAACGAAGGATACGGCTTTTCGAATCCCGCGTTGTAAACCAGCCGGTTGGCGTTGCCGAACGTCGTGTTCAACAGCGCCCGGCCCGTCGCCGTAAACATGTTCGCGCCTTCAGGCAGCTTGTTGTACGCCACCTGATTGTAGTTCAGCAGGTTCCCAATCAAGTGTGTCCCGATAATCGCGCTGTACCCGGCCTCTATCAGCGTCTGCGCAAACACCTCGCGCTGAATGGTGAACGCGCCCGACCACATCTGCGGCAACCGGTTGGCCTCCTGCCCCTGCCACCAGTCCACATCGGCGTTGTTGCCGAAGGTCGGATCGATGAACGGCGGCTTCGGCCACGGCGGCACGCCCTGCGATAACTGAAAGACCGGCTCTATCCCGCCCGTCTGGTCGGGGAACGTCAGAATCTGCGCGAAGCCCTGGAAATGGGCCGATCCTCCGACTGACTTCACCGGGGCAAAACTTGCGCCGCCCGACATTCGAAGCACCGTCTTCGGCGCGAACCGGTACGACAATCCGAACCGCGGGCCCACGCCGCCATACCAGCCCGGGGGGATTGACCGCCGGCCGATTCGTCCATCGCCGGAGCCGCAAAACACCAGCGCGCCCGGTAACCCATTCGCGCCCGGATTGCGTACCGTTGGATCGAAGTCCGCGCACTTATCGCCGTCGTTCAATGCCGGCAGGTTGAACTCGTACCGCAGACCCAGATTCACCGTCAACCGCGAGTTCACCCGCCAATCGTCCTGGAAATACATGGCGTTATAGCGCCACAACATGCCCACCCGCCGCGGCGTGTTGATCGTCGTTGTCCCCGCCTGACCCAGCAGAAAAGAGGCGAACGCCACCCCGCCGCCCAGGTTCCGGTTGCCCTGCGCCGGCAGCGCCGTCATCGCCGTGGTGAACGACACATTGCCCGCGCCCGCCTGTTGACCCAGTCCGACATACGGCGCATATTCAAACAGGTAGCCCATTTTGAAGATGTGCTTTCCGCGCGTCCAGCTTAAGTCGTCGTTGAACGAATACACCGGGTTCTCACTGCCATTGAATCCGCTCCCGCCCCACGGCGGAAAATCCGCCAACTGGATGGTCGGCAGGTTACGGTTACAATCCGGAACATTCTGGATGCAGAGCTTGTCCTGCCAGTTCCCGCCTTCGGTCAACGGGAAGTTCGAATCCTTGAATTGGTTAATGCCGAAATAGAAACGGTTATGCAGCCGAGGCGAAATCGTCCAGTCCCAACTGCCGCGGTAGACCGGCGAGGTGTCCGTCAGTTTCAGGTACGGATTCATGATCCCCGGGATGCCCGGAGGCCCGCCGGGGCCCGGTATGCCCTGTCGCTTGTTATACGCAAAGTAGGCCGACAACCGGTGCATATCAGTCAGAACGTGATCGAATTTGAGGCTCCATTTATCGTTCGGATTCACCGTCGTGCCTTGCGAGAAGAAGTTCTCCAGCCAGTATTCCGGCGTGCCCGGAACAACGTCGGTCCGGTTCGGTTTCATCCCCGGCGCCGCCATGCCCGCCAGTTTGGCCGCCAGCGGATCGAATCGCGCCCGCGGGACCAGGTTGTCCGGAAACGGATCGCGCACGTAGTTCCGCGCCGCTTCGTCATAACGCGTCGTCGAAGGATCAAATACGTTGTACCGGATATACGGCCCGCCGCCGGGTGACCGCGTCCGGCTCACCGCGTTCCGGAAGTCGCCCTGGAAGAACTCCTCCGGCGGCAAAGCGGACACGTTCGTGTTCCCGCCCACTCGATTACGAAAGCCTTCGTAGGAGAAGAAGAAAAACGTCCGGTCCTTCTTTTTGTAGAGCTTCGGGATCTGCACCGGCCCGCCTGCCGTCAGCCCAAAGTCATGCTGGCGATACACCGGAGTCGTCCGGTTGAAGAAGCCCCGCGCGTCGAACGCGTTGTTCCGCACGAAGTCAAACAGCGTGCCATGATACTGTCGTCCGCCGGACTTGGAGACGAAGCTCACCAAGCCGCCGCCGGCCCGGCCGAACTCGGCCTTGAAGCCGTTGGTCTCCACGGCGAACTCGGTGATGGCGTCCAGCGACGGCGCGTTCACCGCCGCCCACAGCGTAGACCCCGCGCGGTTCGTCCCCGCCGAAGCACCGTCCAACTGCACGCCGAACGCCCCGGCCTGCCCGCCGCCGATTCGGAAGTCCTGGTCCCCGCCGTTCACTTGCGCTGTTATCGCGGCAAGGTCGAACGGACTCCGCATGTTGTCCGACATCACCGTCGGCAGGGCCTCAATCATCCGGTCTGAGATCGTGTTCTGAATCTTGGCATTATCGATCTGCAACTGCGCGCTGCTCTCGCGGACCTCCACCGTCTGCCGCACCTCGCCGACCTCCAGCTTCACATCCAGCCGCGCCGACGCCCCCGCCTCCACGCGGACGTTCGACCGCACGGCCGACTTGAACCCGGCGTGTTCAATGACCACCCGGTACGCCCCAACCGGCAGCGACGGAATGTTGAACTCGCCTGTCTCTCCCGACGATGCGCGGAACGTCGTCCGCGTGTCCGTATGCGTCGCGACGATAGTGGACGCGGGCATCGCCGCGCCCCCCGCGTCCGACACCGATCCGGTCAGCAGCCCGCGGTCCGTCTGCGCCAACAGCGCCAACGGACACAGCCACAGCGCAAGAAGTACCAAGGCCGGGTACCGAGCCGCGATCGTTAGGGAGCGGGCAATGCGCGAAATCCTGGGAAGCCTCATCTGAGGCAAGGTTTTATCGCATACGGTTACCCGGCGTCAACCGTTATCGCCGCTTGCTCATCTCCTCCGGCGTGAGCGCGGGCGCCGACAGCGTGATGAACAGGCCCAGCACCGTCACCGCGGCCGCCACCCAGAACGTCCGCTGCAGCGCCACGGCGAAGCCCGCGCGGCCGGCCTCCCAGTTCAAGAAAGCGCCCATCACGCCAACCCCGATGCTGCCGCCCATCGAGCGCGAGAACTGGATCATCGACGTCGCCGCCCCCATGTTCTGCCGCTCCACCGTCGTCTGCACCGCAATCAGCAGCGCCGGCACCGTGAACCCAAACCCGCAGCCCATGATCACCATGCTGGCCAGCAACAGACTCCGCGGGCTGTCCACTTGCATCAACACCAGCAGCGCGCTCCCGGCAATCACGGCAACCATTCCCCCGATGGCCGGCAGCCGGTACCCGATCCGCAGCATGAGCCGGGCGCAGACCACGCTCGACGTCACCCACGAAAACAGCATCGGCGTCAACGCCGCCCCCGCCTCCGTCGCCGAGCCTTTCTGTACCTCCTGCACGAACAGCGGCACGTACGCCGTCACCCCGCTCAGCAGCCAGCCGATCACGATCGAGTGCAGGATCGCCACCGAGAACAACTTCCAATGAAAGAGCCCCAGCGGAATGATCGGATCGGAACTCGCCCGTTCAATCCGGTACGCGATGAAAGCCAGGCCGCCGGCCAGGATAAGCAACAACGCGCCGTGCCAACTCACCACGTCCACCAGCGCCAGCAGCAGAACGACCGCCGAGGCCGTCACCGCCAGCGCGCCGGGATAGTCGATGTAGGGCTCGCCCTTCGCCAACTCATGCTGGTCCACCCAGTAGTGCCAGACCAGCCAGGCCGACAGCAGCCCGAACGGGACGTTGATGTAGAAGACGCTCGGCCATCCGATGCCGTCCACCAGGAAGCCGCCGAACAGCGGCCCGGCGATGCTCGACACGCCCCATACTCCGCTGAAGAAACCCTGGACCCGCGCCCGTTCCTCGAACGTGAACATGTCCCCGATCATGATGATCGCCAGCGGCAGCAGGCCCGCCGCGCCCAGCCCTTGCAGCGCCCGGAAGACGATCAGCCACAGCATCGTCGGCGCCACGGCGCACAAAAGGCTGGCGATCAGGAACAGCGCCATCGACCAGGCGTAGACGATCCGCCGCCCGAAGATGTCGCTCAGCTTGCCCGTCACCGGAATGCCCGCGCTCGACGCCAGCACGTAGATCGAGAACGCCCAGCCATAGACGTTCAGCCCGCCCAACTGGCCCACGATTGTCGGCATGGCGGTGGCCACCACCGTCGCCTCCATTGAGCCCATGAATGAGCCAATCAGAAGCCCCAAAGTAACAAGCTGCCGCGGGCTCAATGCTTTCACTGTTCTAGTTAGTCTGGCATAATTGAGACACTATGGTTCTTCTCGCGCGCCTCGCAGCGCTATTCCTAATCGCTTTGGCCAACACTTGGGCCCAAGCTCCAACCGCAAACGTAACCGGCACGGTTTCCGATCCATCGGGCGCCGTGATTGCCAATGCCTCGGTGAAGCTGGTCAACACGGCCACCGGCTTCAACCGCGCGCAGAACTCGAACGCCGAAGGCGTCTACGCCTTTAACGCGGTTCCCAACGGCGTCTACACGCTCACCATCGAAGCGGCCGGCTTCCCGAAGCAGATCCGCGACGGGGTCTAACTCCAGGTGGGCCAGACGGCCCGCATTGACGCCACGCTGCAAGTCGGCAATGTCGCCGAATCGATCCGCGTCGAAGGCGGCGCGCCGCTGCTGCAAACCGAGACCACCGAGATCGGTACCGTCATCGAGAACAAGCGGATTGTCGAACTGCCGCTCAATGGCCGCAACTACCTGCAACTGGCCTCGCTGATCCCCGGCGCCACCACCAACGGCCCGGCGTCATCGCAAGGTCAACAGCGCATGGGCGGCGCGCGCAACGCCTTCGCATTGAACATTTCCGGCCAGCGCGTGCATTACAACCATTACTCGCTCGATGGCATGGAGAACACTGACCCGAACTTCAACACCTACCTCTTCCTGCCGTCCATCGACGCACTCGCCGAGTTCAAAGTGGAAGCCGGCACCTTCGGCGCCGAATACGGCCGCGCCATCGCGCAGGTGAACGTCTCCACCAAGTCCGGCACCAACGCGTTTCACGGCGCGGCCTTCGAGTTCCTGCGCAACTCCGAGTTCGACGCCAAGAACTACTTCGACCGCGGCAACGTGCCGATTCCTCCGTTCAAGCGCAACCAGTTCGGCGTCACCGTTTCCGGCCCGATGATCAAGAACAAGCTGTTCTGGATGTTCTCCTGGGACGCGCTGAAGGAGCGCAAGGCGCTCACCCAAACCGGCGTCGTGGCGCAAGTGCCGTTCCGTACCGGAGACTTCACGTCCCTGGCAGTCGCCATCAACGACCCGGCCACTCGTGTTGTCGTCAACAACGCCATCGTTAGCCAGACGCCGTTTCCCGGCAAGATCATCCCGGCGAACCGGATCAACCCGATCTCGGCGAAAATGTTCAGCCAATTCATTCCGCTTCCGAACATCTCCGCCGCCAACAACTACATCAACAACGAAGGCCGGCGCCAGAACAACAATCAGTACTTTGGCCGTCTGGACTATAACGAGTCCGCCAACTCCACCTGGTTCTTCCGCTACTCGCTGGCCGCGGACTCGACATACGCGCCGCAGCTTGCCACCAACATGGGCAATAACGTCCTGGTCGATCCCTGGCAAGTGGTGCTGGCTAACACGCGGCTCATCGGCGCCAACAAGGTGAACGAACTCCGCCTTGGCGTCAATCGGATGGTCAGCCAGAACATCCAGCAGCGCGCCAACACGGTGAACGTCGTGAAGGAACTCGGCATCCCCGATATCGACACGTCCATCCCGCTTTTCTGGGGCATCCCGGTGTTTCAATTCACCGGCTACTCCGCCATCGGCGAGTGCAATGATTGCCCGTTCGTCAACTACAACACGACGTTCCAAGTGAAGGACGACTTCTCCTGGACATCCGGCCGCCATTCGTTCAAATTCGGCGGCGACACGCGCCGTTTGCGCTACAACCAAGTGGGCGCTGTCGTGCCTCGCGGCCGTTTTAATTTCAGCGGCCAGTACACCGGCAACGCGATCGCCGATAGCGTGCTGGGCATCATGAACAACGCCGAGGGCCAGGTGGGCGCGCCCATCGCCAACTTCCGGAATTCCTATTTGGGCCTGTACTTTCAGGACACCTGGAAGGTCAACAAGAAGCTGACCGTGAACCTCGGTTTGCGCTGGGAAGTGGAACCGCCGTATCTCGACAAACACGACGCCATCGTGAACATCGACTTTAAGTGGGATCACTCGATTCCGCTTACCTTCGTGCGCGCCGGCACCGGCGATCCATACGCCGGCAACCCGCCGTTCCGCCTGCCCGCCACCATCCCTTACGTCCGTGACGGCCGCTTCGGCCGCCGCGCCACGCAGGCGGATTGGAACGACTTCGCGCCGCGCGCCGGTCTGGCCTATCTGTTGGGCGACAAGACCGTCATCCGCGCATCCGGCGGTATCTACTATGTCCGCGACATCGGCAACGCCGTGTTTGACGTTGTGCGCAACGCTCCGTTTACCATTCGGCGCAATGAAGCGGCCAACACGCTGATCCCGAACCTCAACTTCCAACGGCCGTTCTCGATCACCGGCGCGCCGACGTTCATCCTCGCCAACGCGTGGAATGAGCGGACGAGCTACGTCAGCCAATGGACGTTCAACATCCAACGCGAGATCACGAAAGACATGAGCTACGAGATCGCCTACCTCGGCTCGGGGGGCAACAAACTGCGCCGCCTGGCGAGCTACAACGATCCCACGCCCGGCCCCGGTGACACCCGGGCCCGCCGCCCTTTCAACACACTCGGCAACGTGCAGGTGATGTACGCCCCTTCGCACTCCACCTATCACGCGCTGCAGATGAAGTTAACGCACCGGTTCTCGAGCGGCTTCACGCTGCTCAGTTCTTATGCGTGGTCGAAGTCGATCGACAACGGCTCCGGCATCCGCACCACGGATGGCGACACGCTGGTCGCCACTGACCAGAACAACCTGCGCCGCGAGCGCGGCCGTTCCGCCTTCGACTTCCGCCATCGTTGGACCAGCAGCTTCCTCTATGAGCTGCCCTTCGGCAAAGGCAAGGCGATCGGCGGCGGCATGAACAAGGCCGGCAACCTGTTGCTGGGCGGATGGCAGATCGGCGGCATCGTCACGCTGCAGACCGGCTTTCCGGCGACCGCTTATTGCGGCGGCGGCGTGATTCAGAATGGCGGCTCAGGCTGCTATCCGGACGCTATCGGCATCACTCCCGACCTCGGGCGCGGCAATCAGGATCCGAACCGCTGGTTCAATACCGGCGCTTTTGTAGATCGCATCGGCATGAACCTGCCGGCGACGCTGCCCACCGAGTACCGCTTCGGCAACTCGAACCGGAACACCATCACAGGACCGGGCATCATCAACGTGGATGCCTCGCTGAACAAGAACTTCGCGATTAAGGAAAACCACAAAGTGGAGTTTCGTTTCGAGGTGTTCAACGCGCCGAATCATCCGAACTGGGGCCAGCCGGGAACCACCCTGCGGACGGCTACGTTTGGCGTAATTGGAGGAACGCGAACCGACCCGCGCGACATCCAGTTGGCGCTGAAGTACATGTTCTAGGCCTGTGGAAAAGTGGTGCCTGGCACCACTTTTCCACAGGGTCGGAACAGCAGGAGGTCCAGACTGAACGTCACCGCGGTGGCGACAGGCGGGGCCGCCTGCAACGGCCGGTAGATCGAAAGCAGTACATCGCCAACAGCGGCCGCGTCCAACGCGGCCGCTGTTGTTATGCGTCGTTGTTCAACCAGCGTAAAGGCTTCCGCGAAGGTGGCTATCGTGCGCTCAGCACGGTCGCGGCCGGCGCCGCGTAGTTCGATCAAATCGTCGGGCGCTGGAATGGCAACCAGCAGCAGCCCGCCGTCTTTGAGGACGCGGCGGAACTCAGGGGCGTTCATTCGGGCTGTGATGGATAGGACTTTGTCGAAGGAGTGATCGGCGTAGGGAATGGCGCGGTCGGCGTTGGCGACGAGCCATCGGCAATCGGGATAGCGCCGCGCGGCGGCATCGATGGCGGGGATGGAAATGTCGACTCCGCAGGCGTTGAAACCGTGCTCGCGGGCAAGGCTCCCCAGGTAGAAGCCGTCGCCGCAGCCGGCGTCGAGAACGGCATCGTCCTGGCTCGCGCCCAGGAGTTCACTGATGCCCCGCAGCAAGGGCGCGGTGACGCCGCGACCATGCAAACGGCGCCGCGCTGCCACCGCCTCGACCGTGTCGCCCGGCAGCTTGGAGCGGCGCTCCTGGGGCTGCAGCAGATTCAGATAGCCGCTCCTGGCGACGTCGAAGGAATGGCCGCGTTCACAATACGCGCGGCGCGGGTCGCGCGACAGCGGCAAACGGCAATGGCGAACGGGACAAAGGAGAGACAGAATATGTTCAGTATAGAAGAGGGGGTAAAAACCTGCCATAATCGCGAACATGTTACGCCGCGCACTCCTCGCCACGCTCGCCCTTACCACGCTCTCCGCCCAGCAGTCCAAGAAGCGCCCGCTCGACGTCCCCTACGTTCCGACCACCGAAGTCGCCGTTCGCGAAATGTTGAAACTTGCCAAGGTGCAGAAAACGGATGTTCTGTACGATCTCGGCTGCGGCGACGGCCGTATCGTCATTGAGGCGGCGAAGACGTACGGCACCCGCGGTGTCGGCATCGATATTGATCCGGACCGCATTAAGGAAGCTCGCGAAAATGCCAAAAAAGCCGGTGTCGAACACCTCGTCCGCTTCGAAGAAATGAACCTCTTCGACGCCGACTTCCGCGAAGCCACCGTCGTTACGCTCTTCCTGCTCCCCCAGATCAACCTCAAGCTGAAACCGAAGCTCATGCAGGATTTGAAGCCCGGCACGCGCGTCGTTTCCAACACCTTCGACATGGGCGAATGGAAGGCGGAAAAAGAGGCGAGCCTCGCCGAGTCCGATGACGAATACACGGGCCTGAGCCAGAAATTTTTCCTTTGGACGATTCCCCAGCGGACCAAATAGTCCTCCCGGTTCTAGTGGCGTAAGCCTTCTTCTTTCAGAGAATTGATTAGGGCAACCGCGTCCGAAGCCGATAAAGAGAAGTGTGAGCCGCCAAAACAAAGCAATGCTGTTGTGTTCTGACCTTGTCCAGTTGGAATGGGCCGATGACCGCGGAGTATTCCGCCGCACCGCCGCGATCCTTGAAGAAATCAATCCATCCGGGGCACTGCTTCTACTCGACATGGACGAGGTGCCGCGCCGCTCCCACCCGGTGTTGCTGAGCCCCGGCGGCTACGCAGGAAGGGCGCGGCAGTGCCTCGTTTCGGGCGGGGGCGTTCGGATTGAAATCGCCTTTGATCCCGGTTTTCGCTGGTCTGTGGAGGAGTATCGTCCGAGACATTCGTTCGATCCGCAAACGCTGGTGCATAGCGCCTAACCGAATGAGACCCTCACGACGGATCCTTCCCCCGAGTGGTTTGGACGCCTTTCCAACGCGGAATCGGCCGCGGGAGCCCGATTGTCTAACCCTTCATTGCCCCAATTCGTCAAATGAGCATCTGCTGTCACAATCCTCCCGTGAACCCGATATGATGATGGGCGATGCCATATTTCCGCGCCTTTTGGTTCCTCTCGCTCTCGTGCTTCGCGCAGTACTCCATCCAGCGCACCGTCAGCCCGATTCACATTGACGGAAAGCTCGACGAACCGGCCTGGCGCGACGCCCGCTCGATGGGCGATTTTACGTTCAACTGGTACCAGTCCGGCGAGAAGGAACAAACCGTCGCCAAAATGCTTTGGGACGACGAAAATCTCTACGTCTCCTGGTACGTCCGCGACAAACATATTTCCGCTTATGAAAAACGGCGTCACGGCCCGGTTTCGAAAGACGATTGCGTCGAAATCTTCGTCGCCCCCAATCCCGCCAAAGCCGGCAACTACTACACCTGGGAGATCAACGCCATCGGCACGATGCTGAATCGCAATAAAGCCGATTGGTATACCGGCGGCGCTACATGGGAGCCCGATGGCGTCGAGTACCGGGCCACTTTCCACGGCGCCGCAAAGAAGGACGATGCCCCCGAAGACGATCACTGGATCGTCGAAATGAAAGTCCCCTTTCGCAACTTCGCCCGCGACGCCGCCCATACGCCCCCGCTTGCTGGCGACGAATGGAGTCTCAACGTCAACCGCATTGGCGGCAAGACGAATGCCCAGCTCAGCAGTTGGTCCCCGATTCGGCCTCCTTTGAAAGGCTTCCACTCCCCGGAAGCCTTTGGCCGCGTGGTCTTCGCCGATCCTCCAGTGGCCGCCGGTGCGCGGCGCGGCGGACAACGCATCCGATTTAACGCCGCCGACGCGCGGGCCGGGCATGCCATCTACAACCGCTCCTGCACGATGTGCCACGGGCTTGACGGGGCCCCCGGTGATCGCGCTCCGGCGCTTGGCGCTCAGCGCCGCTACCTCCGCGCGACTTCCGAAGAACTCTTCGACGCCATCAAGAATGGAATTCGAGGCACCGCCATGCCGGCGTCGCCGCTTCCTGAAACCGATGTCCGCAAGATCGTCGCCTACGTCCACAGTCTCCGCGCAACCGCCGTGGATCTTGACGTTCCGGGCAATCCGGCCAACGGTCAGGAAGTATTTCTGTCGAAAGCCAAGTGCGCACAATGCCACATGCTCAACGGCCGCGGCGGCATCCTGGGACCCGATCTCTCCAACATCGGAGCGGAAAGAAGCTTGGCCGCCATTCGCGACGCGCTCACCGTTCCCAAGCCAGTGCCGCCGCGCGGTTTTCAACCGGTAAAAGTAACTACGGCCGCCGGCCGTTCCTTCGAGGGGATTGTCAAGAATCAGCACAATACCTCGTTCCAGATTCTCGGCCTCGATAACAAGTTGCACTTACTCACTGCCGCCCAGATCAAAGACATTCAGTTCCAACCAAAATCCCTGATGCCAGCTTCATTTGACAAATCACTTACCCCTGTAGAACTGCAAGACCTGCTCGCCTACCTCAGCCGGCAGGCGCGGAGCCGGAGATAACCGATGCGACTTTTCCTCCTCACCGCCGCCGCCTGTTTTGCTCAAGTCACTTACCCTGACTTACTCAAACCGAGTCCCGATAACTGGCTGCATTACAACGGCCAGTATCACTCCCAGCGCCATTCGCTCCTTAAACAGGTCAACACGGAAAACGTCAAGAAACTCGTTCCGCAATGGATGTACCACGTTGACGCCGCGCGCCGCATGGAATCGGTCCCGATCGTCGTCGACGGCGTCATGTATGTTTCCCATCCCAACGAGGTCTATGCCCTGGACGCCCGGACAGGACGCGAAATCTGGCGCTACGAACGCCAGCCCGCGTTGCAAAAAGGCCCAAATCGCGGTGTCGCCGTTTATGGGAACAAGGTCTACCTTGGCACGCCAGACGCCCATCTGGTCGCCCTCGACGCCCGCAACGGCTCGATGCTTTGGGAAACCAAAATCGCCGAGGCGTCAGAGGGCTACTGGTCCCCCGCCGCGCCCATGATCATCAAGGACAAAGTGATCATCGGCATCGCCCCCAGCGATCACGGCTTGAACGGTTTCCTCGACGCCTACGACGCCAACACGGGTGAACGTTTGTGGCGCTGGCACGCCATTCCGCGTCCCGGCGAGCCCAATCACGACACTTGGACCGGCGACTCCTGGAAGACGGGCGGCGGCGGCACTTGGCTGACCGGTTCCTACGATCCCGAATTGAATCTCCTGTATTGGGGCACCGGCAACCCGGCCCCAGATTTCGATGGCGATGTCCGCAAGGGCGACAATCTCTACACCGAATGCATCATCGCCCTGGATGCCGATACCGGCAAGATGAAGTGGTACTTCCAGACCACGCCGTGGGATGTTCATGACTGGGACGCGGTGGAAATTCCGATCCTCGTTGATACGGCATTCAAGGGCAAACCCCGCAAATTGCTCGTCCAGGGCAATCGCAACGGATTCTACTACGTTCTGGACCGCGTCACCGGCGAATTTCTTCATGGAACGCCGTTTATCAAGGAGCTGAACTGGGCCAGCGGGCTGACGGCGAAGGGCCGGCCGATCCGCGTTGAAGGCGTTATTCCGAGCCTGAAAGGAACGAAGACCTGCCCGGCGACTTCGGGGGCGACGAACTGGATGTCGCCCGCTTATAGCCCCGATACGAACTGGTTCTACATCGTGGCGCAGGAGGGCTGCGGCATTAACACCAAGTCTCGCGACACGTTCCGTCCCGGCGGCAATTCGTTCATGGGGACCGGCTATATCGAAAGCCCTGAGGAGCCCTGGCAGATGTATATTCGAGCGCTCGATGTTACAACCGGAAAGATGATGTGGGAGTACAAACAGATCAACTCGCGCCGCTATGCGGCTGGACTGCTTTCTACCGCCGGCGGATTGATTTTCGGAGCTGACGACCAGGGCTTTCTGACAGCTCTCAACGCCCGGACGGGCAAGGCGCTTTGGTCATTCAATACAGGTCAGCAGATTACTTCGCAGCCGATCACTTATACCGTCGATGGCAGGCAGTATGTGGCGATTGTTAATGGGTCCAATGTTGTTGCCTTTGCCTTGTTTGAATAGGCAAGCCAGCGCCAGTGTTCCGTCTGCCCGGCCAGCGGCCGACATCCAGAACTGGGCGGCGGGGCTGGGCAGACAGCTTCCCGCTTAAGGCACTGGTGGTAATATTGCCGTATATGGGACGACTTCTGGAGCAGGCAATGACAGAGGCAGCGAAGCTTCCCGACCCGGAACAGGAAGCGCTCGGCGCATGGGTGCTGGCTGAAATGGAGGCCGAGCGGCGTTGGGGGAAATCGTTTAGCGGCAGCATGGACATGCTGGAGCAAATGGCCGACGAGGCCGTCGAGGAGTATGATCGCGGGTTGACAGCACCGCTCAATCCGGATGATTTGTGAAATCGCGTACTACCGCCAAATTCCGGGAACTTCTAGCCGCT
>SHUN01000002.1 GCA_009697495.1 Bryobacterales bacterium
GCCGGCGTAGATCCACGCCGCCAAAAACGCCAGTAGCAACGACAGCCCCGGACGGCCCGTCGTGTAACGCAGCACCACCAGCAGATATCCTGCCAGCACCGTCAAATGCAGGCCGCTGATCACCAGCGCGTGATATGTCCCCGTTCGCCGGTAATGCTCGGTCCAGGCCTTCTCCATCCGCGTATTTTCACCGGTCAGCACCGCCTGCATCATGATCGTTTTATAAGCGTCGTTGGCGTAAAGCGCTTCCAGCCTTTCCAGCGCCTCCGACCGCAGTCCAAACAGCCAACCATCCAATTTCGACCCGCATTCGCCGTCCAACACCTTCACCGCCGCGCCCGTCCGCGTCGATATATTCCAATAAATCTGCCGGCGCGCCTGGTACCCCTCAAAATCGAACGCGCCCGGATTGCCGAAATTGTGAGGCGGCCGTACGCGCCCCTCCAGTTCCACCCGCTGTCCGTAGCGCAGCCGCGGCGCCGCCTGCCCTTCCCGCAAATTCAGCGACACTCGCCCCCGCGCTCCTGGGGCGAGCTCCATCGTAAACTGCTCGCGGTTTTCCGAAAACACGGACGCCTCCACCACGCAGCCTTCCAGAATCACCGCCTCCGACGCCGAAGCCTCGATCACCGGCGCCGGCCCCGGCCGATGCCAAACCGCCGTCCCCAGGCCCAGCGCGCAGCAAGCCAGGCCCGCGCAGCCCCGCCTCCGCGCCACCAGCCCAGGCGCGAGTGCAAGCAGCGCGAAAAGTCCGCCCGCCACGCCCGCTTCCACCAAAGTGAACGGCACCAACCGTTCCAGCAGCACCCCCGCCGCAACGCCAATTGACGGAATCAGCATCGGCTCATTCCAGACAATTCGTTTCTCCGGCGGCGCGACAGCCATACTGAGGAAGTGGCCGCCAGGGCCGAAACCTCTCAGGAATTACACTGGAATTGTGAAGTACCTGTTTCGGTCGTTCGCTTTGTCGGCCTTTGCCCAAGTTTCCGCAGGCTCGATCATTACGTTGAGGCTGCAATTTTGATTTCCAAAAACCGGTGGCTTATCGTTGAGATCGCCTCCCTACTCGCGCTCCTCTTCAACGTCGCCGTCGTGCTGCTCAACTATTCCAGCCTCCCGTCGGCTATCCCCGCTCATTTCAGTTGGAACGGCGTACCGAGCGGGCTCGATGACAAGTCAACACTCCTCGACCACCTCTTGGTGCTCGCCGCGGCGTTCACGATTCTATCCGTCATTCGATTCAAATCCGCCATAGCGTGGTGCCGCGTCATCAAACTCGAATGGATGATCCTGCACGGCTACCTCATCTGGGCGATCGTTCAATTACACGGACTGAACCCCGCCTTCCATAACGTCCTGTTGACGGTTATCCTCGCGACCGCCCTGTTCGCCCTGCTCAGGAACGCCGCCCGCCGCGTCGACAACCTCATTTTAATTGCCCTCGTTGCACAGGTCGCCCTTGTCATTCGCGGATGGGAACCAGTCCGCAAAGCCCATCTGCTGACGCACAATACCCTCGGCTCGACCAACATCCACGTCCCCACAGCCGACCTTTTCCTATGGACCGCCAGTTCCCTAATCCTCTTCTTCGGCACCAAAATGTGGGCCGCCCTCGCCCCCCCTGTTTTCGCACTCTCCTCCGAACGCGCCGCCATCTGGCGCGGCCGTCTACGCTGGATCCGCATCTCCACTACCATCCTCTTCCTGGTTCTTACAGTGATCACGCTCTACCGCTCCGGCTACAATTTCAACTAAGGCACAATCCGCTCATGCTGGTCGAACTCCACATCGAAAATTTTGCCGTCGTTGAGCGCCTCCGTCTGCGCTTCCACCACGGTCTCAACCTCCTCACCGGCGAGACCGGCAGCGGCAAGTCGATCATCGTCGATTCGCTTGGCCTCCTATTCGGTGGCCGAGCCTCGGCCGATTTCGTCCGCTCCGGCACGGACCGCGCCCGCATCAGCGGCATTTTCGACCTCCCCGAATCCCCCGCCATTCGCGCCCTGCTCGAGGAATCCGGCATCGCCCTCGAAGAAAACGAACTCCTCATCGAACGCGAAATCCTCGCCAACGGCAAATCCCGCGCCTTCGCCGCCAGCCGCCCCGTCACCGCCGCCCTGCTCAAACAAATCTCTCCCTGGCTCGGCGACATCCACGGCCAAAACGAGCAGCAGCAACTCTATGACGCCACTTCCCAGCGCGGCATTCTCGACGATTTCGCCGCCGCGCAGCCCGCCAAGGACGCCGTCGCCGTTATCTTTCGCGCCTGGAAAGACTGTGACCGCGAACTCGACGAAATCACGCGGCGAGAGCAGGAACAGCTCCGCCTCGCCGACCTCTGGACCTTCCAACGCAAGGAAATCGAAGCTCTCGATTTGAAGCCCGGCGAAGACGGCGAACTCGAAAACGAAAAACGCGTTTTGCAAAATGTCACCCGTTTGAACGAGCACGCCGATGCCGCCTTCACCGCTTTGTACGACGCCCCCGAATCCGCCCTCGCCCAGGCCCGCACCGCCCAACGCCGCGTCGAGGAACTTGTCCGCATCGATTCCCAACTCACCGAAGTCGCCGACATTCTGAAACCCGCGCTCATCGCCCTTGAAGAAGCCGGCCGGACGCTTCGCGACTATTTGAGCCACCTGGAAGCCGATCCCGCCCGCCTGGAAACGGTCGAAACCCGCCTCGCCGCCATCGACAAGCTGAAGCGCAAATACGGCCCCTCCATCGACGAGATTCTCAGCTTCCTCGCCGGCGTTCAGGCCAAAATGCGGACCGTCGAATCCGCCTCCGAACTCCGCGCGGCCATCGAGGCCCGCCGCAAGAAACTCGCGGTTGAGTACGAGGCCGCCGCCGCAAAACTCACCGCCGTCCGCAAGCAGGCCGCCGGTCAACTTGAAAAGCGAGTGGAGCACGAACTCGAAGCCCTCGCCATGGCCGGCACCACTTTCCGCGTCGCTTTTTCCGAATCGCAGTGGACCGAAGACGGCCGCGACGCTGTCGTCTTCCTCGTCTCCGCCAACAAAGGCGAAGAACCCCGCGAGCTGTCCAGGGTCGCCAGCGGCGGCGAAGTCTCCCGCATCGCTCTCGCCATCAAAACCTGTGTCGAACGCGAACGCCCCGGCGGCACCCAGCATTTACTGGTGTTTGATGAAGTGGACGCCGGCATCGGCGGCGAAGCCGCGGAGGCTGTCGGCCGCCGCCTGAAAGAACTCAGCCGCGGCTACCAGGTCCTCTGCGTCACCCACCAGGCCCAAATTGCCTCCTTCGCCGACTTCCACTATCGTGTCGAAAAGAAGGAGTCCAAAGGCCGAACCGTCGCCACCGTCGTCGAACTCGAAGGGCCCGAGCGAACCAAGGAAATTGGCCGCATGTTGAGCGGCCAGCGCCTGACGCCGGAAGCCCTCCTACACGCCGAACAACTTATCCGCGCCGGATCGCTCAGCTAAACAAACACCGCCTGAAGGCGGTGGGGTTGGCTGGCGACTGAAAGTCGCAGGGCGCGGCTAAAGCCGCAAGAAGGCTCGACCGGACGCTCGCAGTCGCAACGCGCTGCAAGGCCGAGTTCCCACAGTGCCGCCACGGCTCTGGAAAAACACCCCGGACATATTTCGCCAATCCCCGGCCTCAACTCACTCCGAAGTACCGTGGCTGAAAGCAGCTCGCCTAAAGGCGGGGGGATTAGACCCGGCGCGTGGTACTAAACTATTCGTCCTCGTCCGCGCTCACAAAGTTTGAGTGAAACGCTTTAGCCAGCACCTCCTCGGTCAACTCCATCGGTCGCCGTTCAAACCGAATGATATCGATCGCATGGGACAACACATCGCGCGGATGGCATCGCCGCTTTGCCTTTCCCGTGGATCGATAGTGCCCCTCCAGAAACCGTTCCGCCAAATCGCGCGAACACATCAGCCCCTTGCTATGCGCGAATCGAACGAAAATGTCGAGAAACTCGTTATCATCCGGACTGCGCATCAACATCTTGTACTGAATACGCCGCAAAAACGCCTCGTCGCCCAGTTGGTGCGGCTTCAAGTTTGTGGAGAAGATCAGAAAACACTCAAACGGCACCGTCATCTTCGTGCCGTTGGCAAAGGTGAGGTAATCCACGCGCCGTTCCATTGGCACAATCCACCGGTTCAGCACTTCGGCCGGCGTCACCTTCTGCCGCCCAAAGTCATCGATCAGATAAATGCCGTTATTCGCCTTCAACTGCAATGGCGCGTCATAATATTTCGGCACTGGATTGAAGCTCAAATCGAGCATCTTTAGCTCCAATTCGCCGCCGCTCACGATGAACGGACGCCGCGTTTTGAACCACCGCTTGTCATACGTCGATTCCGTCGTAAACGCCGAAAGCTGGTCTTCCTCCTCGTCCACCGGATGGTGATAAACCGGATCGAACATCTGAATAATCATGCCCTGGCATTCAATCGCGTGCGGTACGTAAACATGCGTGGCGTCCACGTTGAACAACGCCTCAGCCAGAAACGTTTTCCCGTTCCCCGGCTGCCCGTAGATCAGGAACGACTTCCCGGAATTCACCGCCGGTCCGATTGCGTTCAGCAACGCCTCCGTTACCACCATGTGTTTGTAGGCATCGCGCAACACCTTCATGGTCAGCCAGCCTTCGCCCTGCTTCTGTTGCCTCACCATGTCAGCGTATTGATACAGCGGCACCGGCACCCTGCCCGAATACGAGCAGCTCGAAATATACTCCTTCGCCAGCGTTCGCCCGTTTTCCGTCAGCAGGAATTTCGACGATATCGCGCCCATCCCGAGCGAACTCTTCACGCCAAGCAGATTGTTCCGCTTCAATAGGTCCATCAAGCCTTCAATTACGCTGAACTGCAAGCCGAGGTCCGACGCCAACTCGCGCCCCACCACTTCGCCCTTGTAGTACAGCGCTTTCAGAATCAGTTGCTCGATCATCCCCTGCGCAATACCCGTATGCTCAATCGTTTCGGGTACCGGAGGCGTAATCGCACCGGCTCCTTCATTCGGATCACCGTCGAATTCGATTACATCGTTGAGACTTTCCAGATCGGTAAAGGCCATTTACCCGTTAAATCGGCCGCACGGAGCCAGACCATTAGAGCGAAGGTTGCAAAATCCCGCTCCCGCCCCGCGATATAATTAGGACTCCGGAATCAATTCAATATGTCTACCACCCGCCGTCACTTCCTCCAATCCGGATCCGCCGTCACCATGCTGGCCGCCCCCGCGCTCGCCCAGACGCCCAAAGGAGCCAATGACAGGGTCAACGTCGCCTGCATCGGCTTCGGCATCATGGGCCAGGGCGATGTTTCCACTATCAACACCGTCCCCGGAGCCAAACTCGTCGCCGTCTCCGATATATACGAAGGCCGCCTTACCAAGGCCAGGGAAGTCTACGGCAAGGACATTTTCACTACCCGCGACTACCGCGAAATTCTCGCCCGGCCCGATATTGACGCCGTCATCGTCGCCACTCCCGACCATTGGCACCAGATCATCGCCTGCGACGCCATGCGTGCCGGTAAAGACGTCTATTGTCAAAAACCGATGGTCCAAAAAGTGGAGGAAGGTGCCGCTGTCATCAAGGCTGAAAAGGAAACCAATCGCATTCTCCAGGTCGGCAGCCAGCGCGCCAGTTCCATTTTGTACGCCAAAGCCCGCGAAGTCATTAAACAAGGCTCGATCGGCGACGTCCGCATGGTGGAAGCCTATTGGGATCGCAACTCCGCTCAAGGCGCCTGGCAGTACTCCATCCCGCCCGACGCCACTCCCCAAACCGTCGATTGGGACCGCTTCCTCGGCCACGCCCCCAAACGTCCCTTTGAGCCCATCCGCCTCTTCCGCTGGCGCAACTACCAGGACTACGGCACCGGTGTCGCCGGCGATCTCTATGTCCACCTCTTCACCGGCATCCACTACGTCATGGATTCCAGCGGCCCGAACCGCATCATGTCCACCGGCGGCCTTTACTACTGGAAGGACGGCCGCGACGTCCCCGACCTCATGCTCGGCATGTACGATTACCCCGACACGAAAGCCCACAAGGCCTTCCATCTCAGCATCCGCCTCAATTTCGAAGCCGGCGGCGGCGAGGGTTCGGGCTTTCGTTTCATCGGCACCGAGGGCGTGCTCGATCTCGCTGTCGGCGGCGCACTCGTCCTCAAACGCAAACCCAAGGACAGCGAACCCGGCCACACCGCCGGCACATTTTCTAAGGCGACCGGCGCCGAGATCGTTCGCGAATACCAAAAGAAATACCCCGTCCAGCGCCCCAGCGCCGACGGCATGCGCGCCAACACCGAACAGCGCTGGGTACTGCCCCCCGGCTACACCGAACAGTACGCCCACCACGAAAATTTTATCAACGCCGTTCGCTCACGCAATCCCGTCATTGAAGACGCCACTTTCGGCCTCCGCGCCGCCGGCCCGGCCCTTCTCTCCAATGTCAGTCACTTCACCCGGAAAACCATGTTGTGGGATCCGGAATCGATGGTCATCAAGCAGTCCTAAATAAAAATCGGAGGCCCGCTATGCAGTGGTGGATCTGGCTCGTCGCGGCAGTAGCTTTACTCGTCACGGAGATGCTTACCCCGGGTGGCTTCTATTTCCTTTTCTTCGGGGCCGGCGCCTTGGCCGCAGGCCTCCTCGCCCTCGCCGGTGTCGATGATCTGCTTGTCCAGGCGATCGTCTTCCTCAGCGCGTCTATCGCCTGTCTCCTGCTATTCCGCAAACCCCTTCTCCGTCGCTTCCAGTCGGCCATCCCCAAGTCCAACGTCGACTCGCTCGCCGGCGAAACCGCCACCCTTTCCACTCCCCTTCACCCCGGCGAATACGGTCAGGCCGAACTCCGCGGCGCCTCCTGGAAAGTCCGCAACATCGGCGGCGTCGCCATCGAAGCCGGGCAAAGGTGTATCGTGGATCAAGTCGACGGCCTCACTCTTAACATTCGCGCCGCCGAATAAGGAGCCCCAATGCCTGAACTGATTCTCACCGGCGCGCTGATCCTGGTGGTCTTCATCATGATCGCCAAAACCGCCATCGTCGTCCCTCAGCAGAGCGCCTATGTCGTCGAGCGTCTTGGCCGCTTCAGCGGCACCCTGGACGCCGGCTTTCACGTCTTAATTCCCTTCCTCGACGTCATTCGCTACAGGCACTCTCTCAAGGAAACGGCCATCGATATCCCCGAGCAGGTCTGCATCACCCGCGACAACGTTCAGGTCGGCGTCGACGGCGTTCTCTACATGAAACTGCTCAGCGCCGAACGCGCTTCTTACGGCATCAGCGACTACCGTTTCGCCATCATCCAACTCGCCCAAACGACACTCCGCAGCGAAGTCGGCAAGATCGAGCTCGACCGTACTTTTGAAGAGCGCACGACGATCAATTTCTCCGTCGTCAGCGAACTCGATAAAGCCACCGAAGCCTGGGGCGTGAAAGTGATGCGTTATGAAATCAAGAACATCAACCCGCCCGCGGACATCCTCGGCGCCATGGAAAAGCAGATGCGAGCGGAACGGGAAAAGCGCGCGACGATTCTAACCTCCGAAGCCGTTCGCGACGCCGCCATCAATCAGGCGGAAGGCCAAAAGCAGATGGTCATCAAGGTTTCCGAAGCCAAGCGCCAGCAACAGATCAACGAAGCCGAAGGCGAGGGCGAGGCCATCTTGACGGTTGCCAAAGCAACCGCCGAGAGCATCGAGAGAGTCGCCATCGCCATTCAAAATCCTGGCGGCCGCGACGCGGTTCAACTCCGTATCGCCGAGCAGTGGATCACTGAGTTTGGCAAGCTCGCCCGCACGAATAACACCATGATCGTCCCGGCCAATTTGACGGATCTGACCAGCATCATCGCCAGCGCGACGGCCGTTTTGAAGCACGTCAACGCGCCCGCGCCGCCTCCGCCCAATCGTTAGCGCTAAATTGCAAAATTAAGTTGGGGTCTTCGCAAAGCTGTTGCCTGGAATCGGCTGAAAATGGGTGGCCTCCGGTGTTTCGCCGGAACGCGCAGGCCCGTCGCGTCTTGGGCTTGCGGTTGGCGATGCGGTCGCCTCCGGCGTTTCGCCGGAACGCGCATACCCGTCGCGTCTTGGGCTTGCGGTTGGCGATGCGGTCGTGTCCGGCGTTTCGCCGGAACGCGCAGGCCCGTCGCGTCTCCTCGAGCATCTGGACGAAGGATACACACGGGAAGCTTTCTTCGAATCGTTTCCCGGCGTTCCCGAGGAACTCGTCCACGAAGTTTTCGCTTCGCAAAGGAATTGTTGGCGGCCGAAGGAAACGCTCCCATTCCCAGGCGATCCCAGCCGGCGTCTTTGGCGAGCGTGACATCGTGCGTCTGGAGGACCTTCGCGAGTTGGACCGACGCATTCGTATGGAACAAGCCGCGGGTGCCCGGGCAAATTGTGGAAGTTGGTTAGCGGATGAAGTCGAATACGGTGCGCCTGTCCTCCTGGGCTTTGGACTGGAGCGCGGCTTGCCTGTGGGTGGAGGCGGCTTGGAGTTCGAGAATGGACTGCGCGAGGTCAGCGCCTTCGGTGTCGGCGATGAGAATCTGGAGGCTGAGGATCTTCTTTTCCGCGGCGGTGTTGGCTTGCGCAACCGCATTTTGGGTGGAGCCGTAAAAGGCAAGTTGTTCGTTGAGATGCTCGAGGGACGAACTGAGGCCGGAGACGGCGATACGAATGGCGTTTTCGTCGTTAGCGAGGAGCGCGGTGCGGAGGCTGTTGACGGAGGCGAAGGCGTTGCGGGATGGAGTGGTGGAATCGAAGATTTCCTGACCGGTGTGAGCAAGGGAGAGACGGACGCCGGAGGAGTCTCGAATCTGACGAGTGGCATTGCCGCCGGCATAAGGAGTAGCGCCCGAGGGGAGGCTGAGATCGACGACGTACGGCTGGGCCTGATCGGCTGAGCCGGCGAAGAGGTAGCGCCCGTCGATGGCCGTGTTGGCGACATTGACGAACTGGCGGAATATCGCCTCGACTTCGCCGGCGATCATGGTCCGGCTGATGGCGGATGCGGTGCCGGTGAGGCCTTGGGCGCCGAGGACGCGGATGCGCTCGACGGACTTGATTCCGTTCTGAATAGCGATTTCGGCGGTGTCGACTTCGGTCTTGGCACGTCCAAGGTTGGCCTTGGTTTGCTCGGCGGAGGCGAATTCGGCGCGGGACTGGAGCAGGACGCCTATTTGATCGGGATAATCGGCGATGCTGTTCATGCGGAGGCCAGAGGAGAGCTGGCGCTGCGCGCGTTCAGAGCGGCTCTGAATCCGGTCGAGATCCTGAAGGAAAGCGGACTGTTTCGCGTCAAGGAAGGAGAGCATAAGTTTCCTATCTGAGCATCCCGAGAAGCGTTTCGGTCATGCTGTTGAGGACCGCCATGACCTGACCGGCGGCTTGGAAGCCTTTTTGAAGTTGGAGCAACTTGGTGGCTTCGACGTTGATATCGACGCCGGAAAGCTCAGCGCGGACGTTTTGGGCCTGCTGGAGAAGTTGGCGCTGCAAACCGCCGTTGGCGATTTCGGTGTTGAGGCGATCGCCGATATTGGAAGTGAGCTCGGCGTAATATTGGGCGGATGTGAGGCCTGTGAAGAGGGCGGCCGATTGCAGGTCGGCCAAATCGAGCGCAGTGGTGTTGCCGCCGGGGTCCCCTGGGGCGGCGGCGGCGAGTTCAGCGCCGGTGATGTTCGTAATGGAAAGCGTGGCGGCGGCACCGATGCCGGCGTTGTAGGTGAAGAGGTTCTTGGCGGGGGTGGCGCCGTTCAAGTCGATACCGGCATTGAGAGTGCCGTTGACGTTATCGGCAAAGCCCTGGGCGAGGGTATTGAGGCGGCGCTGATAGTCGGGGAGAAGGGTGTTACGGAATGTCAGAAGAGCCCCCAGCTTGCCCTCAGCGATACGGCTAGTGATGTCGCCGCCATCGGAGTCCATGATCTGGTAAGTGCCGCCGGAACTCGCTACGGAAATGGGCCAATGGTGATCCCCGATGACGGCAGCGGTCTGGCCGCCGATAAAAATGGATACCGAGCCATCTTCCTGAGGCAGTGCGGTGAAATCGACGAACTGAGCAAGCTCTTCGAGTTTGGCGTGCAACGTGGAATCGACACCGGCGTCGTTGGAATTGGCTTGGCTTTCGCGGCGTTGTTTGTTGAGCGAGACGATGTCAGCGGTGAGGCGGTTGATCTTTTGAACGGTAGAGCCGATTTCGGTACCGGCACGGCCGGCGGCGTCACCGAGGTCAATGGCGGCTTTATTGAACGACTGGGAAAGGGAGGCGGCGCGATTGAGGACTTGACGGCGGGCCACGGAGTCATTCGGCGAAACGGACCATTGGGAGATCGTGGCAAAAAACTTGTTGATTTCTCCGGAGACGCCGGAACCGGCGGCGATGGGAAAGGTGCGCTCAATTTCGCTTAACTTCGTACTCAGACTGTCGGCGTTTCCGCTGCGGTGCTGTGTTTTCCAAACGGCGGCTTCGACGAAAGCATCGCGGGAAGAGGCGATGGGACCGAAGGTGACGCCGCCGGAAGTGGAAGTAGAATTCGGGTTGAAGGGGTTGGCAATGAGGCTTCCCTCCTGACGGGCGTAGCCAACGGTGGAAGCGTTGACAATATTATTTTGGACAACGCTGAGGGAGCGCTGGAGCGACTTCATCGCGCCAGCGGTGGACACCATTGCTGTAAAGAGGCTTCCCATGGTTGTTTTTCTACGCTTCGAGCGAAAGTTCGTGCTGGTTATTCGCTGCGCTGGCAAAGACTCCGTTGGCCTGATAACTGGCGGGCGGTTGCAACTGTTCGGTCCAGTCCTGACAATAGGCAAGGCCCTGGTCGGCGAGGATGCCGGCATCGCGGAGTTCGGTGCGGAAACGCAGCAGAGATCGTTCGAGTTGGCGTTGTTCGGCGGCCTGCAGGCGATCCCCATTCTGAAGCGTGGCGGTGAGGCTTTGCAGGGAGCGGAGCGCGGCCTGAAGGTGTTCCAGTGCTTCCTGGGGCGCCAAGCCGATAAGCGCGTCGTGCGCGACAGTGAGGCAGGGCATGTTGATCGGAAGCATGGTGATAGCCTACTTATTCGGGTTAGGCGGTTCGAGCAGCGTCTCGGTGACGATGCCGCTGGCTGTCTCGCCTGCGTCGGGTTTGTAAGTGCCCGCCGCGTATTCGCCGGCCAGTTTTTCGATGTAGGCGAAACGTTCCGGAGACTCGGTAAGTGCCCCTTGGAGCGCGGAAGCTAAGGACGAGAGACTCACTTCGTCGCTTGAGCCTATTTTGTTTGCGCCCGAGGCTAATTTAGCCGAGCGAGCGTGCGCGGCGGCGGCCGTTTCCTGTGTCTTGACAGCGTCCTGCGCCGAAGCCGCGCGGGAGTCCTGGTATCCGTGATTGATATTCATAATGTTGCGGGACCTCCTGGTTGGAGAATTGCCGGGAAGGGGTTTGGCGCCCTTGTAGTTCTCTTATCGGTTGGGGTTTGGAGAATGTGGGGGGAAGTAAGGATATTGCGCCGAGAGATTTTTGATGGGAGTGCTTTCGTATAGTAGGAGTTGATGGGAGGCACGGCGTTCTCTGTGAGTATTGCTGAGCAAGTGAGGTTCCATTGGGATGCTTTATTGCCTTTGTTGAAGAAAAGCAAGGATTTTCGCATGTTTGGAAAATTGACAGAGGGGCGGCGGGCGGAAGAATGGTTCCAAACCGGCACAGATTGTCCCAGGATGGAACGGCGGCGAGCGGCGGTGACGAAAAAATGCCAGTGTGGTGGAAAATTGACGGTGGCGGCGGCCGTTTTTTTTGCATTGGCGGCGGCGGCGTGGGGGCACGATACCCCGACGACGAAGTTGACTTGGACGCGCGAAATTTCGCGGATGGTGACGCTGCGGTGTGTGGGATGTCACCAGCCGGGCGGCGTGGCGCCGTTTTCGCTACGGACGTATGCGGAGGCGAGGCCGTGGGCGGTGGCGATCAAGGAAGAAGTCCTGCGGCGACGGATGCCGCCATGGCCGACGGCGAAGGGATTTGGAGAGTTTTCGAACGATATTTCATTGCCGCAGGAGGAGATTAATCGGCTGGCGGAGTGGGCGGAGGGGGGCGCTCCGGAGGGGGAATTGCAGTATTTGCAGCCGGTGCTTTCGGTGCCGGTGTGGCGGGCAGCGGGCAGGCCAACGGGCCGGAGTGTCCGACTGGAGGGCCGGGTGGGGGAGGCGATGACGGTTTTGGCGGTTCGTGGGAAGGGGAAGGGTAAAGCATGGGCCGAGTTGGGAGACGGGAGTGTGGTGCCGTTGGCGTGGTTGACGGGGGAGGGGAAGGCGCAGTGGATGATTTATCGGGAAGCGGTGCGATTGCCGGCGGGGTCACTGGTTCGGGGGATTGGATTGGACGCCATGATTCGTTAGGCGAGGGCAATGGCCGTGATTTGGAATTTGGCGGTGTTGACGATGGCGTCGCGTTGGAATTGCGCCCAAAGAGTGTATTGCCCTGGGCGGGGGAAAATTAGGTTGAACTGGACTTGGTTTTGGTAGGGCTCCCAGGCGGGATGGGCGTGGACGAGATCCAATAGATCGGCGCTGGCGCTGAGGAGATGGCCCCAGGCGCCGAGCCAGGGGGTGACTCCTTCGAAGGGACTCAGTTCGAAGAAGAGCATGGTTTTAAGGCCGGCGATGGGTTTTTCGGGATCCGTGCGGAGTTTTACCCGGAGGTTTTGGGTTTCGGGAGGGTGGATTTCCTGGGGCGGGCCTTGGACGTAAAGCGGGGCAGTTAGGAGTTGGGGAGTGCCGCCAGCGGGGTAGAAATCGGTGAGGATGCGGTAAAAACCGGGCAGCGGCAGTTTTGTATGAAAGCGGAAATAGCCGCTTGGTTCGGGAGTCGGATGTTCGTGGGCGAAGTAACGGTGGTCCTCGCTAATGAGGAAGACGTGAAGCAGCTTTTCGTGGATTTCCTCGAAGTTTTCGACGCGTTTGTTGGTTTTCGGGTGGGTGACGTGGAGGCGGAGCGAAGTGGTATGGGTGGTTTGGGGGGCTCGGGGGAGGACGTCGACGTGGAGGCGGTATTCGAGGGGATCGGGGAGGCCGGGGACGAGGTTCATGCCGCATCGGGGGCAGCGGCCGGGGAGTTTGGAGTGGATCTCGGGATCCATGGGACAAGTGAAATCCGGAATAGCCTGCGCGGCCAGGAAGGGGAGGAAGGAGCGGCGGCGCATAACGGGCTATACGTCCCGGACGCAGCGGAACGTGATGTTGGTCGTAGCGGAATCGGCGGTGTTTTTTGTGCGGGCGGCGACGCGGTATCGGTTGCAGTAGCTCTTGTGGCAGAGATAGCTGCCGCCGCGCATGGATTTTTGGGTGCCTTGGGCGGGGCCGACCGGATTGGTTCTTGTTGCAGTGAGATGCCAGAAGGGCTCGAACCAATCGTTGCACCACTCCCAGGCGTTTCCCACCACGCTGTAGAGCCCGTAGCCGTTGGCCGGGAAGGCGCGGACGGGGGAGGGGGCGGTGAAGCCGTCATCGCCAAGGTCGGAGTGTGGGAACTCGCCCTGCCAGATGTTACATAAGTGGTTGCCGTCCGGGGTTAGATCGTTGCCCCACGGGTAGGTGTTTTGTTCGAGGCCGCCGCGCGCGGCGAACTCCCATTCGGCTTCGGCCGGAAGGCGTTTACCAGCCCATTCCGCAAAGGCGGCGGCGTCGTTCCAGGAGATTTGGGTGACCGGAGTGTCTTGGCGATCGGCGATGGATGCGTCGGGTCCCTCGGGGCGGTCCCATCGGGCTTCGGGGACTTTGCACCACCACGGGACTCCCAGCACGGTGTCTTCGACTAGTTTTTTGTAGCGTTCTGGCTCCAGGTGGCCTTGGAATACGAAACTCCAGCCGAAGCGTTCGGATTCGGTTTTGAAGCCGGTGGCTTTAACGAATGCAGCGAACTGGGCGTTGGTGACGGGGGTAGCGTCGATGTAGAAGGGGTCAAGGTGAGTTTCGCGGATGGGGCCTTCGCCGTCGGCGGGGAATCCTTCGCGGTCTTCGGTGCCCATGAGGAACGGCCCGCCGTCGAGTTTGATCATGCCTTCGACGGAGCCGGAGCGCACGATTCGGCGATCAACGCTTAATTGACGCGAAAGGGCCAACTGGTCGGCTCGCGATTTGCTGGGCACGCAGCAGGGGTTGATTCCGGCGACTTTGAAGGGATCACTCATGGCTTCTTAATGGTCTTTACATCGGCCTTGGCGCGGAGTGCGTCGACGAACTCTTCGAGCGCCTTTTCCTGGGCTCCGCGGGACAGGGCGGCTACGATCTGCTCGTTCACTTCTTCCAAGGGCCGGACGCCTTCGGGCTTCTTTTCGTGGAGCGTGGCGATGTGCCAACCGAATCCGGATCGAAAGACTGGGCTGACTTGACCGGGTTCCATTAGCGAGACGACTTCTTCAAACTCCTCGACCATTTCGCCGAGCGGGAACCAGCCGAGACTGCCGCCTTGGCCGGAGCAATCGGAGTGCTTATTGGCGACGTCGGCGAAGGGGGTTCCGCTGGTCAACTCGGCTTCGGCGGCTTTGATGGTTTCGAGGGCGGCGGCTTCATCGGCTTCATCGTTGACGTTTTTGACGATGTGGGAGGCGTGGAGCATGGGCGGTGTTTTGAACTCGGCGAGGTTGGCTTTGTAGAAGGCGGTGATTTCCTTTTGCTTGGGCTTTGGAGCCTTGTCGCCGACGGCGCGGATGAGGCGTTCGATGCGGATTTGGGCTTCGATATCTTTGCGGGCGGCGTCTTTATCGACACCGGCGCGCGTAGTGCCTGCTTCGCAGTCTTCGAGGTCGCCGGCGGGCGGAAACATGGCGGTTAGGCGTTCGTCAATCTCTTCGGCGGGGACGGGGTCGCCTGTTTCCGAGGCCGTCTGGCGGAGCAGCACGCGTTCGATGACGTTTTCTTTGGCCCAGTCGCGGAGTTGGATTTCCCGGGCAATCGGGTCCATGTCCTGCATCATTTCTTCGTAGCGCGGGCGCATCGAGGCCGCTTCTTGCCGGATGATGACGTCATCCACGTATTCGCCGTTGATCTGTAAGGCCATTCTGTTGTTCCTATTGTATAAATTGGCGGGCGGTTGTCGCGGTCAATTCCAGCGTCGAGGCGGTTACCACTCGCGGTTCCTTACGGATTTTCCCTCCAGCCAAAGCAGGGGACAGTGGTTACTGTCCCCCTAAGGGGTTCGCTGAGAGTTTTGCAGGAGGGCCTTCGCATGTTACAACGGCTCTATGCGTTCTTTTTTTCTAATGCGCGCCTTAACCCTTGGCGTCCTGCTCGCCGCCACGGCGTTCACTCAGTCGGCCGGCAAGATTGAGATCAATATTCCATTCGAAAAATTCGTCCTGCCGAATGGCTTGACGTTGATTGTCCACGAGGACCGGAAGGCGCCGATTGTGGCGGTGAACGTCTGGTACCACGTCGGTTCCAAGAACGAGAAGCCCGGAAAGACGGGTTTTGCGCACCTGTTTGAGCACTTAATGTTCAACGGTTCGAAGAATTTCAACGACGACTATTTCCAGGCGCTGGACCGTTTGGGGGCCACCGATCTGAACGGCACGACGAATAACGACCGGACGAATTACTTCCAGAACGTGCCGACGGCGGGGCTTGACCAAGTGTTGTTCCTGGAGTCCGACCGGATGGGGCATTTGCTCCCGGCGATCGATCAGAAGAAGCTCGATGAGCAGCGCGGGGTGGTGCAGAACGAGAAACGGCAGGGAGAAAACGAGCCGTATGGGATGGCTAATGAGTTGGCTACGACGGCGACGTATCCGCCCGGGCATCCGTATTCGTGGACGGTGATCGGCTCTATGGCGGATTTGAACGCGGCTTCGTTGAAGGACGTCCAGGAGTGGTTCAAGGCGTATTACGGCGCTTCGAACGCGGTGATCGTGATTGCCGGCGATATTGACGCCAAGACAGCGAAGGAGAAAGTGGAGAAGTATTTTGGCTGGATTCCGCCGGGACCGCCGCCGGTTCGGCACCGGGAATGGATCGCCAAGCGCAGCGGGGAACAGCGGCAAGTGGCGCAGGATCAGGTACCGCAGGCGCGGATTTACAAGATCTGGAACGTGCCGGGGACCGAGACGCGGGAATCCGAGATGCTGGATTTAGCGGCTTCGATTCTGGGCGGTGGGCGCACTTCGCGGCTCTACAAGCGCCTGGTGTTGCAGGACCAATTGGCGTCGAGCGTGGAGGCGAGCAACGATAAGAACGAGATCGGCGGGCAATTCAACATTATGGCGACGGCGCGCCCTGGCGTAGACCTGGCAAAGCTGGAGGCGGCGCTGGACGATGAGTGCAAGCGGTTCCTGCATACGGGGCCTACGGATCAGGAACTGAAGCTGGCCAAGACGCAGGCGATGGCGTCGTTCCTGCGGGGAATTGAGCGGATTGGCGGTTTTGGCGGGAAGTCCGATGTGTTGGCGAGCTGCGAGGTGTATACGGGCGATCCGGGGTGTTACAAGAAGTCGATTGAAATTTTTGAGAAAGCCGCGTGGCCGGAAGTGAAAACGGTGGCGAATCGCTGGCTGGGTGACGGCGTTTATGTTTTGGAGATCCATCCGAAATCGAAGTTTAAGGAGGTATCGAAGGATACCGACCGTTCGAAACTGCCCGCGGCTGGAGCGCCGTCAACGCTGCGAATTCCGGCGTCACAGCGCACGACGCTTTCAAACGGGATGAAGGTGGTGTTGGCGGAGCGGCACGAGACGCCGACGCTGAACCTGGCGCTGCAATTTGACGCCGGGTACGCGGCGGATTCGCTGGCGGTGCCGGGAACGGCGTCGATCACAAATCGCATGCTGCTGGAGGGGACGGCGAAGCGCACAGGGCCGCAGATTTCGGAACGAAGCGCGGAACTGGGCGCGCAGATCAATGCCGCGGCGAGTCTCGACACTTCGGCGGTGAACCTCTCGGCGTTGAAGATGAATCTGGATGACTCGCTGGAGCTATACGCGGATATCGTCCGCAATCCGGCGTTTCCGGCGTCGGATTTCGAGCGAATCAAGAAGCTGCAGGCGGCGGGAATACAGCGGGAGAAAGCGGAGCCGAACGCATTGGCGCAGCGCATTCTGCCGGGGCTGATCTACGGCAAGGGGCACGCGTACGGGAATCCGTTTACGGGGAGTGGGACGGAGGGAAGTTTGGCGACGATTACGCGGGAATCGGTGGCGGCGTTTCATAACTCCTGGTACAAGCCGAACAACGCCACGCTGCACATTGTCGGCGACACGACGCTGGCGGAGATGAAGCCGAAGCTGGAGAAGCTATTTGGCGATTGGAAGAACGGGGAAGTACCGAAGAAAAACATCGCGCAGGTTGCGCACCGGGAGAAGATTACGGTTTATTTGATTGACCGGCCGGGGGCAATTCAATCCGTGATTATGGCGGGTCAAGTGGCGCCGCCTCGGGCGAACCCGGATGAGCCGGCGATTGACGTGTTTAACCAATTGCTGGGCGGGTCCTTTGTATCGCGGTTGAACATGAACTTGCGCGAGGACAAACATTGGAGCTATGGCGCGTTCACGACGCTGGTGGGGGCGCGCGGGCAGCGGCCATTCCTCGCGATGGCTCCCGTGCAGAGCGATAAGACGAAGGAGTCGCTGGCGGAGATGGTGAAGGAGTTTCGCGATGTGCTGCGTGCCAAGCCGGTGACGGAGGAAGAAGTGGCGAAGATGCAGGAGGCGGTGACGCGGGCTATGGTTGGTGAGCGGGAGACGAAGAACGGCGTGATGGCGGACATGCTGGCGATTTCGCGTTATGGGTTGCCGGAAGATTACTTCACGACGTATTCGGACCGGGTGAATCGTTTGAAAAAATCCGACGTCAATGCGATCGCGGAGCGAATCCTGCGGCCTGAGAAAATGATCTATGTAATTGTGGGAGACCGGGCGCAGATTGAAAAAGGAATTCGGGAATTGAATCTAGGCGATGTTCAGTTGTTGGACGCGGATGGGAATGCGGTGAATGAGTGATTGAATCAGGCGAGATGATCGTTTCCCCGGACACGCAGCGGGAGAACCGCGTGCCGCCGGGGCAGTCGGAGACGTTGAAGTGGCCGGTTTTGGACGCTTTTGGACCGCCCCGGATTAACACGGCGGAGTGGAAGTTGTCTCTATCAGGGTTAGTGAATCAACCGATTGATTTTACGTGGGAGCAGTTTTGCGACTTGCCGCGGGTAAAGGTATTCGCGGATTTTCATTGTGTGACGCGGTGGTCGCGGTTGAGCAATGTTTGGGAGGGCGTTTCGGTTCGGGAGTTAATGGAGCGGGCCGGGGGAGCCAAGGCGGAGGCGCGGTACGTTGTGGCGCATGGCTACGACGGCGGGTGGACGACGAACCTGCCTTTTTCGGAGTTTTTAGTGGACGACGCGCTGGTGGCGACGCATCATGACGGCGAGCCGTTGACGCTGGAACACGGGGCGCCGGCACGGTTGATTGTGCCGCGGCTCTATGCGTGGAAATCGGCGAAGTGGCTGGGGGGGTTGGAGTTTTTACCGGAAGATCGGGCGGGTTTCTGGGAGCGTAACGGATATCATATGCATGGCGATCCGTGGGCCGAGGAACGCTTTGGGCATGGGTGGTAGGCGGTGGAACTAAATATCAAAGTCATCCCGCGAGCGGCGAAGACCGAAATGGCCGGGGAGATGGCGGACGGCACGCTGAAAGTTCGGTTGAAGGCTGAGCCGGAGGATGGGAGGGCGAATGAGGAGTTGTGCCATTTTCTGGCGCGGCAGTACGGGGTAGCGCGGCACGACGTGGAAATCGTTAGTGGCGCGACGTCGCAGCGGAAACGGGTGCGGGTGCGGACGCCGGGTTAAGTTTGCGGGCGCGGGCGAAGTCGTCAGCGAGTTGACGGGTGACTTTGGCTGCAACGTCGGCGCTGGCGCCGCGAAACTTGGCGCCGAGGGATTCTTGCGTCGTCGACCAGATGACGTCGCCGTCCTTGTTGACCAGGCGGACGGCGAGCGTGGCTTCGTGCTTGCGCTCGGCGATGCGGGAGGATTCCTGTTCGCCGACGCTAAAGCCGGCGCCTCCTCGGTTGGAGCCGCTGGACCGCATGCTGCCGATTTGGCTGCGGGCTTGGATGCCTTCGCTGGATTGGAAAGTGTCGGTGAAGACGAGGTCTTCGGCGGAGCCTTTCAGGGAACAGTCAGCCTTATCGGGGTTCTCGGTGACGGTGAAGAGGCGGGAGGCCTGCAGCGCGCCGATAAGGATGTCGCGGATTTGAACGGCAGTGTCCCCTCCGGCGAGTTTTTCGACGTAGAGGCGGCGGATTTTCAGTAGCTCTTGGAACTGGGGGTTGGTGTCTTCCTGCTGGGCGAATAAAGAGATGGCCAGGGACAGCCAGAGAATGACTCTCATCCTTTGCCTGCCTTGCGGGCCTCTTCATCCTGGAACGAGACTTTGCGGCCGGTACGGGCTTCGAGGCCGACGAGCAGGCTGCGGACGTCACCCTTGGCGACGCGGAAAATCAGGGCCTGACCGCGGCCTTCGCTGTCGTTATAACCGACGGTGAGGAAGTGCTTACGGGATTTGGCGAGCAGGAAGAGGGGGGAGATGAGAATGGCGCTGATGTAGCGGCGGTCCACTTTTTGGCCGTACTCGAGGGTGTGGATGCGGTCGTAGGGAATCTCGACGGATTTCGATTTTGTTATGAAGCGCAAAGTGGCGGCATCAGCGGTGATTAAGCGGCCATCGGCTTTTTCAGCGAAAGACGCCGAGGTGCCGCCAATGTATTCGGCGCGGCCGCCGAGGGCACCGGCCCAGAGGGTGGCCGTCAATAACACGATGAATATCTTCATACATAGAGGTAGTGGGCGGAGTGCGGGAAAATTCTCACGGATTTTTTGAGAACAAAATGCCTTGGGGATCGTCTATTTTGCTTGAGGCGGATCTATGCGGAATAAATACTGGTCTGTGATGCTAGTTTGCGTGCTCCTGATTGGGGGAATTGGGCAGCGGATACCCGGGGCGTGGGCGGTGGAAGCGGCGGCGGAACGGATTGCGGGATTTCATCCGGGGCGATCAGTGGCAGTGGAGCAGTCAGTGGATTTGATCCGGCGGGGCGATTATAGTTTGGCGCTGCTGCGATTGACGTCGGAACGGCAGGACAGGTCGATGCCGGCGCAGGCGCGGATCTTTGGGGCGTATGCGTTGCTGGTGGCGGGGAATTCGCTGGGGGCGTTTCCGGGGCGGGGGTAGGGCTACCAGTTGATGCGGAGCAGGCCGGACACTGAGTCGTTCGCCGGGATTGGGCGCCCAATCTGCTTCTCACACTGGGCCACGAATATTTCCAGCCAATCTTAGTAGTAATCTCTTCGGCGAGAGTGGCGGATAGCGAATCGATATTCGCGTTTTGAAAGATTGGATTCAAACCGGCGTCGCCATCGGCCCAGGCCGTGGCCGAGGCTAAAGGCGGTCTTCCGGTTCAATCGTCTCGAACTCGTCCCTAATAATCTGGTTAATTCTCCGGGTCTCTTCGCGCAGGTGGCTAAGGCCGCCAACGCTACTCATCCAAGGTCTATCGACTTCTTGTTTCGTCCTCAATTTATCCGTGAGAGCTTCCGCGACCAACTCACGTAATGGAATCCCCTTCTGGGCCGCGACGGTTTTGGCTTGGCGGAATAGAGCGTCGGGGATTTCGAGGGTTGTCTTCATCGGCTCCAGTGTCCCATATTTGTGGGAACGGGTTTTTTCGCGGCCTGATAGAACCGGACCCAAGATTTCCCTTAACTGATTATCCGGCCAGAATCCATGCTGGCAGCCGCGCGCCTTTCCGGTAGGCACACTTGTCCGGTCACCACCGGCCCGGTTCCCCACATGGGAGGATCGATTCTGCCGCCTTGTTGTCCGACGGTCCTGATCGGTTTCAGGCCAGCGGCCCGGC
>SHUN01000003.1 GCA_009697495.1 Bryobacterales bacterium
AACAACTCCGCGATAGGCTGCGCGCCCGGCTCCACCACCGCCAGGCCAGGCCGCAACTGGGTCCCCAAAGGAATCCCCAACCCCTTGTAAATCGTCGCCGCCAACTCGCCCGGATGCACCGGCCGGTCCCTCGGTTCTCCGCCGATGGCGTCACTGGAACCAATCACCGTCCCGCCCTTCAAAGGCCCCCCGCCCGCCAAAACCGTGTAACACTGCGTCCAATGATCCCGCCCGCCCGAAGCGTTAATACGCGGCGTCCGGCCAAATTCCCCCATCGCAATTACCATCGTCGAAGCCAACAACCCCCGAACCGCCAAATCCTCCAGCAAACTCGAATACGCCATATCGAACATCGGTCCAACCACATCCCGATAGGCCGAAATCGGCGTAAACGGCTTTGCCCCGTGAATGTCCCAAGTCAGTTCATCAAACACCGTCTCAAACATGTTCACAGTGACAAATCGAACCCCCGACTCCACTTCTCGCAAAGCCCGATAACAGCTCCGCCCAAACCGATTCTCTCCATACCGCGCCGGTGCCTCATCACAACCGAGCACTAAAGGAGCAAACCGTTCCCCCAAAAAACCCGGCCCATCCCCACGCGGCATATTTCCGCCCGTAGCCCCAATCGGCCCCGGCAGCATCACGTTCCGAACCCCATGAAACCGCGACGCCACACACCCCAGACTCGGATGTTCTACATCATAAGAAAATGCCCGCCCAGTCTGCATCAAATGATGCCCCGCGTCATGCACCGCCGGCCCGGAGTGATATATCGATCGAATCAAGGAAAACTTATCCGCCTGCCGTGCCGTCCGAGGAAAAATCTCCGAAATCGAGATCCCCGGAACATTCGTGCGGATCGGCCGGAACGGCCCGCGTACGTCGCTGGGCGCATCCGGCTTCATATCGAAAGTATCCAACTGCGACGGCCCACCCACCATCATCAGCAGGATGCAGGCGGTGTCGCCCTGTGCCGCGCCAACCCCGCCCAGCAGCGGCAACGCGCCCAGACGCAAAAATTCTTGCCGTAACATGCCTAAATTCTATATCAATCAGATATAGCCCACACTCCCATCTTCCCGATACGCAAAACCCCGGTGCCACGTCACCGCCGGATACTTCCTGATCGCGTCCTCATTCAACTCCACCCCCAACCCCGGCTTCGTCGGCAGCGGAATATACCCGTTCTTCACCATCAACGGTTCCTTCAAAACGTCTTTCCGCACGCCTTCATCATCCGGGTGATACTCCAAAATAAAGAAGTTCGAAGTCGACGCCGCGAAATGCACATTCACCGCCGTCGCCACCGGCCCCATTGGATTATGGGGCGCGACAGTCACATAATGCGCCTCCGCCATCGCCGCGATCTTTTTCATCTCCATCAACCCGCCGCACAAACAAATATCCGGCTGAATAATATCCAACGCGCCTAATTCCAACAACCGTCGAAACTCATGCCGCTGATAATTACACTCCCCGCTCGCCAGCGGAATCGTTACGCGGTCCGCCAGCTTCTTCATCGCATGTTCATTCTCCGGCCGAATCGGCTCCTCCAGCCACATCGGATTATACGGAGCAATCACCGCCGCCAGCCGCGCCGCCCGCGTCACTTCAAAGAACCGCGCATGAATATCGCACCCGATATCCACATCCGGCCCCAGCATCTCCCGCATCGCTTTCACACGCGCCGCCGCCCCCCGCAGGATTTCGTTATACGGCTTCGACTGATCCCCATCCGGCTGCGGCCGCATCTTGATCGCCGTATACCCATACTTCTCCACCAATCGTTTGGCCTGCTCCGGCGTCCCTGCGCTCTGATACGTTCGAATCTTGTCGCGACACTTGCCGCCGAGAAGCATATACACCGGCAGCCCTGCCGCCTTCCCCGAAATGTCCCACAACGCGTGTTCAATCCCGCTAATCGCGGCGTTAACAACCAGCCCGCCGGGGAATCGCGTAAAGTTCACCATCATCGAATACAGGTGCTCAATGTTGCGCGGATCCTGCCCAATCAGCCAGCCGCGAAAGTCTTTGACGACCTCCACAATCGCCGCGTCCGGCCCGCAGGAATAGGCCTCCCCAATCCCCGTGATCCCCTGATCGGTCTCCATGCGCACGATACAAAAATTGCGCCCGCCGGACCCAATCAGATGCAGCTTCACATCGGTAATCTTCAACTGCCCGCGCCCGCCGACCTGCGCCGCCTGCAAAAATGGCGCCGCCGCCGTCGCCTGTGTGAAAAACTCTCGTCGCTTCATGCCTTATATGCTCCAATCGCCGCAAAGCAGCCATTCTTATGTATCACATCCGCCTGGAACCCCGCCACCCGCAAATGATGCAACTGAAACGCGACACTCCGCGGCGAGTCTTCGTACTCCACATACGCTAACACCTTGTCCCGGTATTCAGGACCATTCATCCCTTCCAAATATGCCCCGTACCGCTCCCACATCTCCGCCTGCACGCCCGGTATATCATGCGCAACCAGATCCCAAATCCACAAACTCCCGCCCGCCCGCAACGCTGCGAACAGTTGCCTGAAAACAGCCGCCCACTCCACTTCCAACCGTAAATGATGTAACACCGCCGCCGCCACAATCACATCTTGAGACCCGGCCTCCAAATCCAAATCCCGGACATCGCACTGCATCGCCCGCGTATCAATCCGCAACGGCCCCAACCGCTCCACCGCCCGGTCCAACATATTCGCGCTCAAATCCACCAGCGTCACCCGCTCCAATGGAAACGCCTGCGCAAACTTCAAGCTGAAGTTCCCCGCCCCACATCCCAAATCCAATAACCGCGTCGCCCCCGGAGTCACCCGCAACGCCGATGCCGTAAGGAGACCCATTACCAACGCCGCGTCCTGCGTCGCAATCTGCCCCGTCTCCAGATTCGAAAACCGCTCGACGTCGTTATCGAATCGCTCTCTGATCTCCTGTACGGATGCCTTCACGGCACCAATACTATCAGGCCTCCGACCCCTCCGCCAGCAGCGCTCCCCAATGGAACCCCGCCCCGAACGCCGCAAAGCAAAGCGTCTCCCCCGGCAACAATTTATTCGCGCTCGACCACTCCGCCGCCGCGATCAACATCGATGCCGACGACGTATTCCCAAACTTCCTGATATTCGAATAAAACTTGTCTTCCGCCACTTCCAACGCCTTGGCCACCCGCGCAATCAGATTCTGATTCGCCTGATGCATCAGGAACACCGCCACGTCGGCCGCCCGTTTCCGGTGCTGATCCAACAGCGTCGCAATCGCCCGCGGAATCTTCCGCGACGCCTGCAAAATCACCGACCGTCCGTTCATTTCCAACGGCGTCGTAAACGGCAGTCTCAAGTCTTCGGCATACGCCCCGTCGGAGTACAACCCGCAATCCAAAATTCGCGCAAACCCGTTCGACGGATCCACCAGACATGCCCCCGCCCCATCTCCAAACAGAATGGCGACCCCCCGCTCCATCGGCTCCCGCTCCACGATCCGCGACATCTTCTCCGCCCCGATCACCAGTATCGGCCCCAACGACTCGCACAGCCGCGACGCCAGCGATATTCCGAACAACGACCCCGCGCTCGCCATCGACATATCCAAACACGGCGTCGAGTCCAATCCCAACCGGTTCGCTACCGACGCCGCCGGCCCCGGAAACTGCCGCTCCGACGACCCGCTAGCCACCAATATCATCCCCAACTCCGACGCCTTCACACCAGCCCGTTCCAAACAGTCCTGCGCCGCCCGCAACGCCAAATCAGTCACCGTCTCATCGTCCCGCGCAAAACGCCGCTCATCAATGCCGGACACATTGCGGATCCACTCCGCGTCGCAACCGACCCGGGCTCCGATCTCCGCGTTGCTCACCACCCGTTCCGGCAGGTAGGAGCCAAATGCCTTCAAGAAAGCCACTCTATTTCCCGTGCCCCTCTAAATACGCTTCTATCCGTTCCACCGACTCAAACTTCCGCGGCGTCAAGTCCCTGTCCGGAATCTTCACGTCGAATATGTGTTCCAACTCCGTCACCAGGTCCTGCAACCCGAATGAATCCAGCACGCCACTGTCGAATAGCGATTCGTCCGCCGCCTCCGGCGGCTCCTTCCCGGCGACTCTCCGAATGATGTCAAGGATTTGTGTTCGTTTGTCCATATGTGATTGGCGCGGCAAACACCGCGGTCTTTGGCTCCATCGTCTCACGCCGCACCCGCGCAAACGTGGAAAATTGTCCCATCAGCTCTTTGTACAACGCAGCGCCAAGCAACCGGTAACCCGGTCCCGTGAAGTGTACGTAATCTCCCTGCGCCATTCCCGCATACACCCATTGCCGCATCGCGCCCTTCCCGCCCATCCGGTCCCGTATGTCCCAGAACGCCGCCCCGCGCGCCGCGCACGCCGCCCGCTGCGCCTCCAAAATCACGTCGATCTTCTCGTGCGGCGCCCACCCCGTTCGCGTCCGTATTTGATGGTCCGGCGGTCCAATCACCAATATCGACGCGGCCGGCGCCAATCGCCGGTACTTGTCCAACAATGCGATAAACATGTCCCGGTAACTCTCAAACGTCCAGTCCCTGTTCCGCGCCTCATTCGTCCCGTACGCCAACACAATCAGCCCCGGCGCATGGTCCCGATAAACCGGCGCCAGACCCGCGTCTTCCCACTTCAATCCCACCGACGCCTGCGCCCCATTGATCCCCATCATTTCCCAAGTTAACCCGCGCAAATTTTCCGTCACCCACCCGTGCAGCCGTACCGGACGGCGGTCCAGCGTCCGCGCCGTTAAAAAATGCGGCCCCTCGCCTAATGCCAACTTTTGCGCCATCGGCATCCCCGCTCCATCCGTATCGACGATTTCCAAAACAGTTCCGTTATCGGAAACCTCCACCCGTCCCCCGCCCGGCTGCCGCAAATATTGGAACTCCGCCCGCGTCGCCTCGGTCTGCAAATTCACCATCTCTCCGGCGCGTTCCGTCGATAGGCTCACTCCGGCCAATCCATAAAGCCCGTCGCCCTCGCGCCCGGCCAGCCCGTCGCTATACCACCCCCGCGAATTCCAACTCTTCAGGTCCAGCCGCCGGTAGCCGCGCCACGGCTGCCCCGCATGAGAATACCCGTTCCCGCCATCCCCAAACCGCGCCTGTAACAAATACCGCAGCGTCCCGGACCATTCATCCGCCGCCGTGTGCGAATCTCCGTAGTGAAAAACACGTAGGACTTCGTTCGTCTCCCGCCCCTCCAGCCGGTACAACTGCTCAAAAAACGGAATCATCGCCGCCGGATTCTCCATCGTCCCGGGGACATTCAGCCACTGCGCCACCGAATCGTTCGCCGTCGCCCGCACCGCCGCCGGTATCACCGCCGAACGCCGCGCCACAACCCTCTTCTTCACCGGCGCTTTCCTGGTAACCGCCGCCGGCTTCTTCTTCGGCGTCACTGCCCCAAAGGAAGCCGCGAAGCCAAAGATCACACAGGCGCAACTGAAAACAATTCGGCGCATTCGCTCCTAAGTAGTAGTTCGGCAGATTTCAACGAACTCTTTATTGTCTCAAACTTCCCGGCGCTCCGAACTTCTCCTTCGCCAACGCTAACTTGTACCGCCGGTACCCGTCCTGCAATGACTTGTACAACAGATTCCCCACAATCTTCGCTCCCGCCGGCATCGGATGAATCAGATCCGCTCCCACCATGCGCGGTTCCGCCAAATACCACCGCCCCATCGTCCCCGGCCCACCCATCGCTTCAAACGTGTTGAAAAACGCGCACCCATGCTCCGCCGCTACCCTCTGCTCCAATGCCACCAAACGGTTCATCGGCGCCACCGTCTCAATCTCCCCGCTCGGCATCCGCTGCCCGCGGTCCATCGGGCTCATGATCAATATCGCCGCCTCCGGCGCCGCCTTCCGAACCCGCTTCACCGCCCGCACCAGTTCCCTCTCAAACGCTGTGTCCACATAACCGGCATAGACGCTCTCATTCGTCCCATAGTTGATCACCACCAAATCCGGCTTCACATGCCGCAACTGCTCCCCCCAATGCTCTTCCCCCACATTCCGCGCCAATATCGTAATCGCCGCCCCGTTCACCCCCATCGAGCTATACTCCACCCCCGCCGTATCTTTCATCAACCGCACCCCATACAATCGAACCCGCCCCGTCACCTGCCCGATCGCGACTTCCTTAAACCCCTCAGAAACCGTGAACGTCTGAAAACCCGGTCTAACCAGCGGCGATGCCGTATCAACCGTCCCCACCGTCTGCCCGTCCGCCGCCACCATAAACGTTCCGCCCTCCGGCTGCGACAGCCACGCGACTTCAATCTTTGTATGCCCCGCGTCTTTCAAAGAAATCTTTGACGACGCCCCCGGCCCGCCCCGGAAACTAACCGCTCCCAACCCAAATTGCCCATCCCGCAACTCCGCCGTATTCGCCGGTTCAATCTTCCAACCCGCGCCGTTCACCGTCACCCCCCGGTGCCCATACCAAGCCCACGGCTTCGCCAGCAGCACGAACCCATGCCCGGCGTCCCCAAACTCTTTCTGAAACAGCGCCCGCACATCCGCCGTAATCAAATCCGCCGTCGTCGGCGAATCCCCATAATGCAGAATCCGCGTCACGGCCCCCTCGTCCCGCCGTTCCGTCGCGTGCAACGCCGCGTAAAATCGCTGTAAATCGCCCTTCTCATCCACCAGTTTCGGCGTGTCCGCCTTCTCCGGCGTCGTGTCCGGGCGCAGCCGCGCCTGCTCATCGGCCACCGGATCTTCCGACCGTACCTTCACCTGAAAATCCAACACCCGCGGCACTGTCGTCCAGTCCAGCATCCGATAATCCTTGAACGCCGGCAGAAGGTCCGGCGCCGTCATCATCGCCGCCAGCGCGATCAGTGTCAACGATGTTTTCTTCGGTATTCGCATCAAAATTGTACCTGGAGAACCCTGGCGCAGCCCGGCGCTCCCGCCGCTGCGCCGCGCCCTTTCCGCGTTATCGCCCCACGGCCGTCAAGGGGGGTCTTGCGCGCTCGCCGCGCCGTCATCATCGCCGCCAGCGCGATCCGTGTCAACGATGTTTTCTTCGGTATTCGCATCAAAATTGTACCTGGAGAGCCCTGGCACAGTCCGGCGCTCCCGCCGCCGCGCCGCGCCCTTTCCGCGTTATCGCCCCACAGCCGTCAAGGGGGGTTTCTCGCGCCCGCCGCGCCGGCACGATCCCTGTCAACGATGTTTTCTTCGGCATTCCCATCAGAATTTCGTGTAAATGAACGGTGCCGCGCCCGTCGCCGCGACGTACTGAATCGCTACCGCCAACAATAACAACACCGCCGCCTGCCCATAAAACGGCGCCCGCACAAACAACTCCCGCGGCTTTTCCACCCACGTCTTCGGCGCATAGTGCCCCGCCAGCGCCAACGCCATAACCGTCCACATCCCGCCCGAAACATTCTCCACGCCCCAACTCCCCGACGCAATCCGCTCCACCATCAAATTCGCCTGCTCTATCGACGGCGCCCGGAAATAGATCCAGCAAAAACAAACAAACTGCACCGTCACAAACGTCCGCCACCACACCGGCGTCCAAGCCGCGGCCTTCCCCCGCTTGTTCTGCCAGAACCGCGAAACCGCCTGCCCCGCCCCATGCAACAACCCCCAGATCACAAAGTTCCAACTCGCCCCATGCCACAGCCCGCCCAACGCCATCGTGATCACCAGATTCAAATACGGCATCACCGCGTTCCGCTTCCCAGGCAGCGAAAAGAACAGATAGTCCCGCAGCCAATTCGACAAGCTGATATGCCACCGCCGCCAGAAATCGTTGATATTTGCGGCCAAATACGGCTGATTGAAATTCATCGGCAACTTTAAACCCAGCAGCGCCGCCGACCCGATCGCGATATCGCTATATCCCGAAAAATCGAAATACAATTGCAACGCGTACGCATAGACCCCCGTCAACACTTCCGCCCCCGAATACAAACCCGGAAAATCGAATACCCGGTTCACCAGGTTCTCCCCCAAATAATCGGCGATGAGAAGCTTCTTCATCAACCCCATGCCAATCAAAAATAACCCGCGCGACCCATCCGCCGCCAACAGTTCCCGCCCCGGCTTCTCCAACTGCTTCACCAGATCCGCAACGCGAGTAATCGGCCCTGCCAGCGTGGTTGGGAAGAACGAAACGGCTGTCAAATGCGCCAGATAACTCGCTGTCGGCTTCGCGTCCCGCCGATAGATGTCAATCGTATACGTCAGCGCTTGAAAGCAGTAGAAGGAGATCCCCAGCGGAAACGTCCATTCCCACTTGCCCGCCGGATGCCCGGCAATCTCCAGGAAGAACCCGGCGTATTTGAATACCGCCAAAATCCCCAGATTTACGACGATCGACAGCGTCACCAACAGCTTCCGCCACGCCGCCCCCTGCGCCTTGCCCAGGAAATGCCCAATCGTAAAATCCACAGAAGAAGCCAGCGGAATCAACGCCAAATAGAACAGATCCCACTTCGTGTAAAAGAAGTAGTTGGCAAACAACAGCACGCCCAGCCCCGCCGCACGCCACCTCGATAGCGGCCAATACAGGAAGAAGATCCCAGTCAGAAAGAAGAAGTAGACGGAGCTCGGAAGGAGCATGTATTCAAAAACGGCGAATCTCCAATTGTAATGGAAAAACGGTATATCCTCGTTCCTGTGACCCAACAAACCCGCCGCGCCGCCCTCAAATCTGTACTTGCCCCGGCTTTCCTGCAAGGCCAACCCCGCCAATCCGCCCGCCCCAACATCCTTTTCATCATGGACGACCAACACCGCGGCGACTGCACCCGCGCCGATGGCAACAAAGCCATCCACACCCCAAACATCGACCGCATCGGCAACGAAGGCGCCCGCTTCTCCCGCGCCTACTCCAGCACGCCCACCTGCACCCCCGCCCGCACCGCTCTGTTAACAGGCCTCGCCCCCTGGAACCACGGCATGCTCCACATGGTCGGCATGGCTCGCAAATACCCGCAAATGAAACCCCAAGCCATGCGCGACGCCGGCTACTACACCACCGGCATCGGCAAAATGCACTACAACCCCCAACGCGCCCTCCACGGTTTCCACCAGACCATCCTCGATGAAAGCGGCCGCGCAGCCAACCCCGAATTCCGCTCCGACTACCGCGCGTGGTTCTACTCCCAAGCTCCCCATTTGAACCCGGACGCCACCGGTGTCGGCTTCAATGACTACCCCGCCAAAGCCTACGTCCTCCCCGAAAATCTCCACGCCACCCATTGGACCGGCCAAGCCGCCGTCAACTTCCTCAACGGATACAACCGCCCCGAACCCTTCTTTCTCAAGGTGTCCTTCGCCCGTCCCCACAGCCCCTACGATCCCCCCCAGCGCTTCATGGATCAATACAAAGACGCCAACCTCCCCAAAGCCAACATCGGCAAATGGGCCCAAAAATTCGAAAAACGAAACAGCGACAAAGACGACATCTGGTGCGGTGCCCTTGGCGAACAGCAAATCCGCGCTTCCCGCCAAGGCTACTACGGGTCAATATCTTTCATCGACGAGCAAATCGGCCGCATTCTCGAAGCCCTCGAAAAGCGAGGCTGGCTCGAAGAAACGCTCATCGTCTTCACCTCCGATCACGGCGACATGACCGGCGACCACAACCTCTGGCGCAAGTCCTACGCATACGAATCCTCAGCTCGAATCCCCATGGCTTTGCGCTGGCCCAAGGGCATGATTGCAACCAACCGCGGACAGGTCATCGACAATCCCGTCGAACTCCGGGACATTCTTCCAACCTTTCTCGACGCTGCCAACACCGCCCCCAAGAATAAACTCGACGGCGCCAGCCTGCTAACTCTCGCCCGCAACAAAAACGCCCAGTGGCGCGACGCCATCGATCTCGAACACGGGGTCTGCTACAGCATCGAGAACAACTGGAACGCCTTCACCGACGGCAAGACCAAGTACATCTACCACGCCTATCACGGCCAGGAACAACTCTTCGATCTATCGAAAGACCCCGGAGAAACCAACGACCTCGCCGCCGATAAAAACGCCGAACCAACCCTAAGACGATGGCGCCAACGCATGACCAGCCATCTGGAGGTCCGAGGCGAAAAATGGGTCAAAGGCGGTCGACTGCAAACCCGCAAAGAGGCCATCCCGCGCTCCCCAAATTTCCCTGTCTAAAACTTATTCCAATCCCGAAATCCGGCCCTGCCCAGCCGCCGCCACCGGCTTCTCCAACTCCGCATTCACCAGCCGCGTCTCACCAGCCGCCAGTTCCACCGTCCGCTCCCATCGCTGATATCCGGACTTCTTCACGGCAATCACGTGCGTCCCCGGCTTCAGCCGCGTCAACTCCGCCGTCGGCGTAACGCCCCAATACATGCCGTCCACTTCCAGTTCTGCGTTCGCCGGCTGTGAAGTGAACCGAACCGCGGTCACCACCGCCTTCGCCTCGATCGCCCGCCGCGCCCCGCCCTCCCGTATCCGCCGCTCTAGTTCGGTCGCGAATCCTTCAACCCCACGCCGCATCCCTTGCTTCCCTTTGCCGGCTTCAAACGTCTTCGCTAACACCACTTCCCCCGTCGACAACTTCTTCAGCCGCAAATTCACCACCTCCGGCCCTGCGCCGCTTCCAACAAACGGGATCCGCAACCCCCTGCTCGCCGGCGCTTCCCCGGTTACTTCATACTCCGCAGCGGCCCGATTCCCCACCACTTCCATTGGCACGCCAATAATCCGGAACGCCGTCCGCGCCTGGCTCCAAATTCCATCCATCGGGGGTATATAGACCCGCGCGCCATACCGAACCGGTTCCTGTCCCCACACCGCCAACACCGCCGCCGCGAACAGCAGAATTTGCTTCATGCTTCTCTATCGGCCGATTTTGCCAAGGACTCCATACAGGAATTTCCCGAACGGCGCATCTCATCATCGCCTTAGGCTTTTTCTCACCCCAAACCAAAAAATACGGGCGGACAGCCCCGAGTCCCGGTTGAAACCCGGAATCCATCCGCACCGTTTAGGTTAGGCGAACATCGTGCGGCCAAATTGGCCGGGTCTACTTTTCGTGTGTAAAACCCGGGGGCAATGCTACGCCCTGGCCAAAGAAAAATTGTTCCATCTGCGCGAAGAGAAATTCCTGGGCCTCTTTCGTCCCTAGGTTCAGCCTGTACTCATTCATGAGCATCTTCATATGCTCCACCCACATCTTCCACGCATCTTTGGAAATCGTATCGTAAATGCGCTGGCCCATTGGGTGCGCCTCGAACGGATTCTCATCAACGCCCGGCAGCTCCTTCTGAAGCTTCGCGCACATCACCATACGAACGGATTTAGAGTCAGCCATAAAAACCTCCCGAAGGAAGCTATTAGGATAGCGTAGCCGGACCCCCCAAGGCGAGACGCTTCGCCTTGTTCGCCGCCAGATAGTCCGAAAGTTTCATCGGATCCCGCGATCCCTTCTCCATCTGCCGCTGCACCGCCCGCTGATACCGCCGCAAAGTTTCCCGCTTCTGCCCATCCCGCAAATCGCACATCTGAATATCCAGCAACAGCGCAATCTCCCACGGCCGAAACGTATTCCGGATCAGATTCCCGCGCAATAACTCGTTCATCAGCCGGTTAAACTGACCCAGAATCGTCTCCGCGTCCAGTTCCGGCAAACCGTCAATCTGGCGGGCCATCCGCTCGGGCGGAGCCTTTTTATGCATCATGTTCATTGCTTGGTTTCTAGCGTACCCGTACTCACTCCCGTAACCGTACCTAGCTCCAACGGGCTGAATATAATCTTACAATACCCTCGTGCGCAAAAACCGACTGCTTTTCCATCTATTTGCACTGAGTTTCACCTTTTCCGCTGTGCCGCCGAAGAATGAGAGAGCCGCCGAATCCGGCGATACCAGCCAGTGGGAGTCCCGCCGCATTTGGCGCCACTAACAGATTCTCACCGCCGCCGGCATCGAACCTCTTCCCGCCAAACGCCCCACGCCAACCGCCGAAATCTCCGCCACAAAATCTTACAACGGCATCCCCCTCAAAAACGTCCTCATCGAAACCGCCCCCCAACGGAGAAGGCCAGATCCTGAAGGCCTTCACCCGCGCCCACACCGCCGAAATCGAGGCGCAACTTCTGCACACTGCTTCCGCCTACCGCACCGGCTGGGACGAAACCCCAGGCAAGGTATCATTCTTAGCGCGGTAGATCCGGACCACCGGGATCTAGCCCAACGAATCCTTGCCGCAATTTCCGCTCCACCACAATAAGCGAAGATAAAGCGAAGAAACTTCTTGACCGCCGTCATAATGTCGCGCATACTGAAGGCGAATAAACAGCGAATCAGAGGCGCTCCAATGATCAAGTCTACTTCATCTCCCTTCTCCCTGGCAGTATCTGACGCACCCTTGGCCATTGGGCCCTCGGGTTGGCACTATCCGCACTGGGATGGCGCGATTTACCCGCGCCAGCGCCCTCGTGGGTTCCACCCGCTGGAGTTTCTCTCGCAGCGCTTCGACGCTGTCGAGATCGCAGCATCTTTCGAAAACGACATCCGTCCTGAACTGGCGCTTTTATGGATGGCCAAGGTTCAGGCGAATCCTCGGTTCCAGTTCACTGCCCGTTTGCATCGCCGTTTCACGCACGAGCGGCAGTTGGACGCCGCGGACGTTGATTCGTTCAACGTCGGCCTTAGGGAGTTGAAGCGCGGCAAGCGGTTAGGGGCTGTGCTGATGCAGTTCCCATGGTCCTTCCGATTTACAAAGGAAAACCGGGACTATTTCATCGAACTACGCCGCGCCTTTCACGAGTTTCCGCTGGTGGCCGAGATGCGGCACGAAAGCTGGATGTCGTCTGAGGCCGTGGGCACGTTGATTGATTACCGTGTCGGATTCTGCAACCTGGATCAGCCGGAACATGTGCGCGCCATGCCGCCGACAGCGTTCCTGACATCCCCCATCGCTTATTTCAGGCTGCACGGCCGCCAGCGCGCCTGGTGGTGGAACGAGTATCAACAGGCGACAAAACCGCAGAACGGGAGTCATCGCGGCTACGCGTATTCTCCGGCGGAGTTGAACGATTGGAAGGGGCGAGTGGAACAGGTGCGCGGCATCGCGGAGCAGTCCTTCTGCTTCTTCACCAACGACGGCGGGGGGCAGTCGGTGGTGAATGCGATGCAGTTCAGTAGTATGTGCGAGCGTCCGGCGAAGCGAGCGGCGATGAATGAGATGGACCAAATGTTGGAACTGGCGGTTGCCTGACGCCGATTCCTTTATCAGCATCGCGCTGTTACAGTAGCGTTACAGGAATGTCGTTTGGGAGGGATGCTACTATGCGTGCTGGCTTGTTGTTTACCGTATGTGCTTCAGTTATTTGGGCACAGTCGTTTACAGGATCGGTATTGGGGACCGTTCGCGACGCCAGCGGGGCCTTGGTACCCGGCGCCAAAGTTGCTGTAACCAACGTCGACACCAACTTGCGTGCGCAGGAGACTTCGGGCGCGGATGGATTCTATCGCGCGAACAGCCTCCCGCCGGGTAATTACCGGGTAGAGGTCGTCGCATCGGGATTCAAGAAGGCTGTCCGCGAAGGATTGAACCTCCAGATCACACAGCAATTACAAGTTGACATCGGACTCACCATCGGGGAAGTTGTCGATTCGATCATGGTCACCGCCGACGCCGTCGCCCTGGAGACCAGCACGAGTTCCATTGGCAAAGTCGTCGAGAACCGCCGCATCGTGAATCTGCCGCTCAACACGCGTAATGTCTACTCACTCATCTATCTCACTCCCGGCGTCTCCGGCACGATTGGCAACAGCTACGGAGAGATGCGTTATTCGGTCAACGGCGCGCGGGCCCGCATGATGGATACGCTGATCGACGGCGTTACCGCGTCCCACTCTACCGTCAACGGGCTCTCCGGCGGTATTTCCGTCTTCCCATCCGTCGACGCGATTGAAGAGTTTAAAGTGATGGGCTCCAATTATTCAGCGGAATACGGTCGATCCATGGGCAGCGTCCTTAACGTCGTCTTCAAAAGCGGGACCAATGCGCTCCATGGCAGCGCGTACGAGTTTTTGCGCAACTCCGTCCTCGACGCCAATAACTTTTTCGACAACCGCCTTGGCCGGACGCTCACCAGCTTCAAGCGCAGTCAGTTCGGTTACGTCCTGCAGGGACCCATTAAGAAAGACAAGCTGTTCTTCATGACCAGCTTTGAGGGCCTCCGATCGCGCAGTTTCGCCCGCCGCGTGTTCACGACACCGACTGACCTCGAACGCCAGGGGAACTTCTCCCAGACGTTTAATATCGTCGCCAACCAACCGGCGCTCATCCAGATGTTCGACCCCTTCTCCACCCGCGCCAACCCCGCCGGCGGCTCCATCCGCGATGCGTTTGCCGGCAACGTAATCCCCGCAAGCCGCTTTGACCCTGTCGCGCAGAACGTCATCAAATACTTCCCCAGGGCCAACACCCCCGGGGCCGCCATAACGAATCAGAATAACTATGTCGCCAGCGGCTCCGGTCAGAACAACATCACACAGCACGACTACCGCGTCGATTACCAGATAAACGACCGGCAGCGAGTTTTCGGCCGCTACTCCACGCGGATCAATGACTCCGTGCTGCTGAAAAGCTTCCCCGACGACCTGACCATTGCTGAGGGTCGAATTGTCGAAGAGGATCACGTGCATGGCGGCGTGGCCGATTACACAAACACGATCAGCGGATCCACCATTCTGAACGTCCGTCTCGGCTACGCCCGCACGCTTTACGTTTACAACAACCAGAGCATCGGCTTCAAACCGTCCTCGCTCGGCTTTCCAGCCGGTTACGATATCGGACCCGACTTCCAGCTCTTTCCGGGTTTCGCCGCCAGCGGTTACGTCGGCCTCGGCAGTGGCGATCATCGCCGCAACGCCTTTATGAGCCACACCACGCTCGCCAATCTCACCAAGATCATTGGCCGCCACTCCATCAAGACCGGTTTTGAGGGCCGCCTGCTCCGCGTCAATACCAACGAAGCACGCTCGGCCGGCGACTTCAGCTTCGGCGCCGGCATGACCCAGGGACCGAATCCGAACCAGGCCTCGGCTGTGGCTGGGAATGGCCTCGCCTCACTCCTGCTCGGCGCCGGTTCCGGTGGTTCGCTCATTCAAAACTTCAAAAACGTCGCCACCCAGAGCTTCTACTACGCCGGCTATTTCCAGGACGATTGGCGCATCAATTCCAGGCTCACGCTCAATCTCGGTCTCCGCTGGGACATCGACACGCCGCGGTCTGAACGGTTCAACCGCACGAACTATTTCGACCCGAACATCGCCTCCCCGCTGGCGAACGTCGTCCCTGGCTTGAAGGGCGGATTGGTCTTTGTCGGGGTAAACGGGCAGCCGCGCACGCAGTTTCCACGCGATCTGAATAACTTCGCCCCGCGTTTCGGCTTCGCCTATCAGATCGACAAAAAGACGGTTTTTCGCGCCGGTTACGGCCATTTGTACGGCGCCGGGTTCCAAGCCGCGGCCGGCACCATCGGCACGCAGGGCTTCCGTACGGACAACATCTGGGTCGCCTCGGTCGACGGGATCCGCCCCACAAATCTGCTGAGCAATCCCTACCCCAATGGCTTCGCCCAGCCTCCGAAAGCTTCAAATGGACTTTTGACGCAGGTTGGATCCACCATCGAAGCCGCCACGCAGGACATGCTGACAAACTGGAACCGGCAAATTAACGCCAACATCCAGCGCGAACTTCCAGGCGGGTTTCAATTGGAAGTGGCTTATGTGCATACTCGCGGCTACCATCTCTTTCGAAACACGGAGGGCGGGCTGACTTTGAATCAACTTCCGAAGGCGGCCATGGCCCTCGGCGCGACGCTGAATGACTCAGTGAACAATCCCTTTTTCGGCACGCCCGGCGGCCTTGGGCTACTCGCCGGCCGCACGGTCCGCCGCGCGCAAATACTCCGTCCCTATCCGCAGTTCGACACCATCACGCCCATTTATTCCAGCGGCGGCAGCAACTTCTACCATGCGCTCCAGTCCACGATCACCAAACGATTCAGCAAAGGACTCATGCTGGAGGGCAGCTACACGTGGGCCAAGAATATGGACGAAGGCGAAAGCCATCAGGACAGCTACAATCAGCGCGATGACCGCGCGCTTTCGTCCATCGATCTGAAGCACCGGTTCGTGATGAGCTATATCTACGAACTGCCCTTCGGCCGCAATCGAAACTTCGGATCGGATTGGTCGCGGCTCGTCGACCTTGCTATCGGCCAATGGCAGATGAACGGTATCACGACTTATTCCAGCGGCGTGCCGCTTGGCCCGTCGGCATCGAACACAGCGGGCATTTTCAACTCCTCCATCCGCGCCAATAATAACGGCCGCAGCCCGCTACTGAGCGGCAAAGTCGACCAGCGGCTGGAGCGGTATTACGACACTACTGTGTTCACACAGCCCATCGCCTTCACGTTTGGCAACGCCTCGCAGCGATACAACGCACTCCGCGCCGACATTTCTCAGAACTATGATCTATCGCTGTTCAAGGACTTTTTGATCAAGCAGCGGGAGGCCGGGAACCTACGCGCCCAGTTCCGCGCCGAAGCATTGAACGCGTTCAACACGCCCCGATTCGGAAATCCGAACACGAGTGTGACATCCTCCGCCAGGGGGACGATCAACTCGCAGGCCAACTCGCCGCGTCAGATCCAGATGGGGCTGAAAATACTTTGGTAGCGGGAGGTGGTGGTAGCGCCAAGGGGATTCGAACCCCTATTAAAGCCTTGAGAGGGCTCCGTCCTAACCCTTAGACGATGGCGCCACGAACTTCTCCCAATATATCACGCCGTCTGGATATACAATCAGATTCGATGCGCCTCACAATCCTCTTCCTGGCGGCCCTCGCCGCCTACTCGGCCGTCCGTCCCGCCGATGTGCCCTTTAAGAAGCTCCAACTCGATGCCGGCGCCAATGAAACCGCTGCGTTTGCCGACCTGAATGGCGATGGCAAACTCGACATCGTCAGCGGGGAAAACTGGTACGAGCAATCGAAGGTCAAGGGCGGCGACTGGAAGAAACACCACTTCCGCGAATTGGGCTATTTCAACAACTATATCGACGCGTTTAGCGACCTGCCGCTCGATGTCAACGGCGACGGTAAAATCGACATTGTCAGTTGCACGTGGTTCGGCAAGAAGATTTCCTGGTACCAGAATCCCGGCAAGACCGGCGAGCCCTGGAAAGAGCATTTGATCGAGACCCAGTGGAACGTCGAGTTCATGTTCCTGGTCGATCTCAACAACGATGGAAAAGCGCAGGAACTCCTCCCGCAGTTTGGCGGCAAAGGCCCTACCACGTGGTACGAATTGAAGAACGGCGCCTTCGTCCGCCACATCGTTCATCCGGATAATTTCGGCCATGGCATTGGCGCCGGGGACATCAACAAGGACGGCCGCGCCGACATTCTAACGCCTAAGGGCTGGCTGGAATCCCCGGCCAATCCGGCGGAGACGACGTGGAAACTCCATGCCGAATGGACTGCCAAGAAGCACACCGGGTTCCTGCATGTGGTCGATATTGACGGTGACGGCAAGAACGACGTTTTCTATCCGCACGCCCACGATTACGGCATTTTTTGGTTGCGCCAGGATGGCGATGGGAAATGGACGGAGTTCAAGATAGACGACGCTTGGAGCCAGGCTCATGCTACTGCCTTCGTCGACATCAACGGCGACGGGCAGAAGGATTTCATCGCCGGGAAACGCTTCTGGGCGCACGATCATGACCCCGGCGCGCAGGAGCCGCTCGGAATCTATTGGTATGAATGGCGGAAGACGGACAAAACGGTCGAATGGATACGCCACGTCATCGATTATTCCTCGTCGGCCGGCGCGGGCATGCAGATCGCCGTGGCCGATTTCGACGGCGACGGCGATCTGGATTTCGCCGTCGGCGGCAAGTCCGGCGCCTTTCTTTTTGAAAATACGTCTCCCCGAAAAGCTCCTGGAAAGTGAAGCGAATCCTGCTTCTGACCGGTGATGGCGGCGAAGGTTACGAGGCCGAGGTTGCCGCTCCGCCGCATCGCCGTTTGCACATGGTGATGCATGATTTCGAACCCGGCTGGGGCACTTATGTAGAGCGCTCCGGCTACGGCGTCAATGCGGACGCGGCCATCGCCGATGTCACGGCCGAGGGCTTCGACGCGGTACTCATACCTGGCGGACGCGCGCCTGCATATCTCGGTCAGGACGGACAGGTGTTGGGAATCGTTCGCGCCTTCGACAACCAGGGGAATGGCGGCCGGCAACAAGTCTGTACAGAGGTCGCGCTGGCGGGCGAGGAGTGGCAATCGGAACAGCCCGTCCGCGACGGCCGCATGGTCACCGCGCAGACCTGGGAATCGCACGCCGAGTTCTATCGCGAGATGATGGCATGCCTGGCGAGTTAGCCGCGCCACTCCATCCGGAAGTGGTTGCGATGATCGAGACGCAGCGCCTGGCGGGCGGCAAGCCCCGCTCGGAAATGACCGTGGAAGAGACGCGTCAGGCAATGCTGGCTGGGCGCGCATGGCAGTTGGATCCGCCGCCGAAGGTCGCCGTGCGCGATGCGATTGCCAACGGCGTCCCGGTCCGGCTTTACGGACCGGAAAGCGCTCAGGCACTCTTATTTCTGCATGGAGGCCGATTCTTCAGCGGGAATCTGGAATCGCATGACCAGCCGCTGCGCATGTTGGCGGCGGCCTCGCGTCGCTTGGTTTGCGCGGTCGATTACCGCCTCGCGCCGGAGCATCGCCACCCGGCCGCGTTGGACGATACGCTGGCCGCGGGCCGTTGGCTCGCCGGGCAGACGGACAAACTCGTGATCGGCGGCGACAGCGCCGGCGGCTACTTGGCGGCGGCGGTAGCATTGGAGCTTTCCCCGCGCTGGCAAATGTTGATTTATCCGATGCTCGATCCGAGCTGTGGCACAGAATCGTATGACGAGTTCTGGCGGGGTCCGTGGCCGAGCGGTGAGGATATGAAACGCGGTTGGGATCTGTACGGCGGCGAACTCATCAGCGCCGATCGGGGCGCATTCCCATCGACCCTTCTCGTGACCGCGGGAATTGACCCGCTCCGCGATGAGGCGCTGGACTTCGCGGCCGCGCTGCAAGCCCGCGGCACTTCCGTAGAAGCCCACCATTACGCCGACATGCACCACGGCTTCTTCGCCCAAACCAAGCTTAGCCGTTCGAGAGAACTAATCGCTATTTTGGCAGCCGCCCTGGCTCGCTGACGAGAAATTGCCACATCCGCGTAATGCAAGGTATTCCAATCCGCGAGAAATGGGAGTATTCTGTAGTCGCGGCGTTGCGAGTCGGGATTGTGCGCCACGCAACGCGGTGAATGGCCCATCAGGAGGCAACACCAGCAACTGCAGCCGGGGCAATTGCCCCACACAATGCGGTGGTTTCGGGATTATTTTCCGCGGATAGCCCCATACTCTGCCGGTCACGCCGATGTGGCATCGAACGTGCTTTAGATCAACTAATTGGATGACAGCGGGGAATTGCAATGAGACTCGGGTTTGACGCGACGATCTGCCAGGATCTGGAACACAGCAGCCGCCTGGAATGGCTGGAGACAAATGGGCTGGGCGGCTTCGCCAGCGGCACCGTGAGCGGCATCCACACGCGCCGTTATCACGGATTGCTCACGTCGGCGCTGCACCCGCCTGTTGGACGGATGTTGCTGGTGGCGAAATTTGAGGACACATTGATTGTCGACGGCCAGCGCGTGGAACTTTCCGCCAATCGTTACGATGGCGCGGTACACCCGCAGGGGTATGAATATTTGCGCGAATTCAGGCTGGATCCGTTTCCAACGTGGGTTTATGAAATCGGCGATGTCCTCGTCGAGAAACGTATTTTCATGGTGCACGGGCAGGACGCCACGATTGTCGAATATGAAGTGAAGGGACTCTGCAAGAATTGTCATCTGGAGGTACGTCCGCTCATCGCCTACCGGGATTATCATGCGACGACACACTCCAACGAATCCATTGATAAGGGTTTCGACTGGGAAGAGGAGGGGCTTGTTTCGGTGCAGCTTTACGACGGTTTGCCCCGCGTGTACTTCGGCGCCGACTACAGCAACTGTGAGCCGACCGGTCACTCGTACCACCGTTTTGAATACGCCGAGGAAAAGGCTCGCGGCCTGGATTTTCAGGAGGATCTGTTCCAGCCTTTTGTGCTGCATTTCGAGCTGGCGCGCTCGCCAAAGGCCGTCGTTATTGTTTCGCGAGCGGGCATACCGGCTTATGAGGCCACGGCGCTTCGGGAGCGGGAGCGGCTGCGGCGCATGGCGCTGCGGCACCACGCCCCCATTGCCGAAACCTTCCTGGAGGACCTTGCCGAGGCCGCCGATCAATTCGTCGTCCGGCGCGGCGATGGGCATACGATCATTGCAGGCTATCCCTGGTTCGGCGATTGGGGCCGCGATACGATGATCGCCCTGCCCGGCTTGACCCTGATGAACTAAACCGCTGCGCGGTAGGCGGACAGCCCCGAGCAATCCGGTAGCGCGGGAGAGAAGGTAGATTCCGGCGAGAAAGCAGATTCCGGCGAATCGGTTAAAGCAGGCTCACACTCAAGAAGGTTGTCAACAGCAACCGAATTGA
>SHUN01000004.1 GCA_009697495.1 Bryobacterales bacterium
AACGATGGTCGCGCGATGGCCCGTCAGCACGGTGGAACGCTGCTTTTCCTTCTCGCGCACACACGCCACAAAGTGCTGGGCATGGACGGAAGTCGCATCGGTGGTTTTCTTCCGCACGGGCGGCTCCTTGCCGCCTTCGAAGTAAACTTCATACCCGATGCGGTCACAGAAAACGGTGCCTTTCGAACCGTAGTAAGCTTCCCCATGCGGCCGGTTCGTCTCGCCGCTCATGTTGTAGTACCGATGCCCCGGTGTGCGCCCCGGCGCGCCTTGACCATTCATCATGATGGCCTCGTAATTCAACACAAAGCCCGGATACTCATAGGTGACCTGCAAAACATCGGGGATCTCGCCGATGCCCTGCAATCCATATCGATGCGAGACCGCGGACACGGTTTTCGGAATGTCGGCACCCATGATCTGATGCACCGTGTCAAACCGGTGCGTCCCGTAATCGGTGATAAAACCGCCTGAATAATCGAAAAACCAACGATAAGTTCCCAGGAACCTCGCGCGGTCATACGGAACCAGCGGTGCCGGTCCACAGTAAAAATCCCAGTCCAGATCATCCGGCTTTTTCGAGTTGTCCACACCGCGCGGAATAATCGGCCGCAGATTCGAATTCACAGCGTTCCAAATCTTCACGTACCGCACATCGCCAATCAGGCCTCCGGCCACCATCTTCTGCACTTCCTGATAATGGGTAGCCGAGCGCTGCTGCGTCCCCGTCAGGAACAGCGTCTTCGCGGCGCTCACGGCCTTCACCATCGCCTGCTGCTCGCGGATGTTATGCCCCAATGGCTTCTCGCAATAGACGTGCTTCCCCGCGCGCAAGGCCTCAATGGAAGTGATCGCGTGCCAGTGATCCGGCGTGCCGATCAGCACGGCGTCGACATCGCGATTCTCCAGCAATTTGCGGAAATCGCCATACACCTGGCCGCCCGGCCCCATCGAAGCGCGCGCCTTCTCGGCGTTCGTCTTGTAGACGTCGCAGAACGCGACAAACTCCGTATTCGGAGCCTGCCGCATGAAGTTCCCGACATACTGCCCGCGACCGCCGCAGCCAATCAGCCCAACCCGCACACGCTCATTGGCGCCATACACTGCCGCCGCGCTCGCGGCTGTTATCGATACAAATTTCCGGCGATCCATGTAAGCCACTATATACGAGGCGTGCCCCCGCCGTCACCGCCAGAATTGAAACCAGTGTTTTGCCGGCTCCGGCCGTTCCAGCGCCCCTGGATGCAACGCCCGCCCTTCGATCACGGCTTTCGGATGGGTGGTGAGCAGCGCCTCAGCGTAATCCTCTCCATACCGCTCGACAACATGCGCCCTCACGTCGTCCAACCGTGTCGATCGGCGGTCCAGATCATGCGCGTCGCTCGCCAGAAAATGCACCATCCCCCGCGCCATCAACTCCTGGGAAAACTTCCGCGCATCGGCCCCGAACACGCCTAGCAGCGACCCGCCCGTCACCTGTAAATACGCTCCTCCCTCCACCCATCGCAGCAGTCTTTCGATATCCTTCCGCAGCAGCCAATTTCGTTCCGGATGCGTAACAATCACACCCATTCCCGCCTTCCGCATCTGCGCGAAAATCTCTTCCGTATTCGGGAAGATCACCATGTCGGTGAACTCGACCAGCACCCACCCCAGCCCATTCACCGAATACTTCCTCGGATCGGCCAGAGCATCCTGAATGTTGTCGTACATCAAGTGAAAATCACAACCGGCGTGAATGCGAATTGTATCGCCCAGCAGCCCCTGCAACTCCGCTCGCCGCTCGGCGATCAGCGTCGGCTGAAACACGTAATTGGTGTCGGCATGCGGCGTGGCCACGATGTCCGTCGTCCCGCCGGCGGCCGCCATCTTCAACATGGCGACGCTCATGTCCAGGGACCGCGAGCCATCGTCCATTCCCCAGAGGATGTGGGAGTGAATATCAATCATCGATTCGCTTCATTCATCATCCCAAAGTTAGCCAGGATCGGCGTAGAATACGTTCTATGCAACGCCGAACGTTTCTCCCCTTAGGCGCGGTCCCGCTCCTGGCCCAGCCGCCCGGCCGCAAGTACAAGACCGCGCTCATCGGTTCCGGCTGGTGGGGCATGAATATTCTTCGTGAAGCCCTCGCCTCCGGCGAGTGTTCCGCCGTGGGACTTGCCGATCCCGATCCCGCGCAGATCGCCGTGGCCCAGGCGGAGATTCGCAAAGTCAGTTCCGATAAGCCGCGCGAGTATCGAGATTATCGGGAAATGCTGCAAAAGGAACGTCCCGATATCGCCATTGTCGCCACCCCCGATCACTGGCACGCCCTGCCAACGATCGACGCCGTGAAATCCGGCGCCCATGTCTATGTGGAGAAGCCCATCAGCCATACAATTGACGAAGGCAAGGCGATGGTGAAGGCCGCTCGCGAAGGCGGACGCGAAGTGGTTGTCGGGCTGCATCGCCGCGTGTCCCCGCACTGCATTTCCGGCATGGAATTTCTAAAATCCGGTAAAGTGGGGAAGGTTGGCATGGTGCGCCTTTTTGCCCATGCGGCCGGCGGCCCAGGCGTCATTACCCCCGACAGCGAACCGCCTCCTGGAATGGACTGGGACCTCTGGCTCGGCCCCGCTCCCAAGCGGAATTTCAACAAGGCTATCCATCCAAAAGGCTTCCGCTATTTCCTTGATTACGCCAACGGAACGCTGGGCGATTGGGGCGTGCATTGGTTCGATCAACTTTTCTGGTGGACCGAGGAACTGCACCCGAAGCGCGTCTATTCCACCGGCAGCCGTCTGATTCGCCAGGATTCCACCGATTCCCCGGACACGCAGATTGTCGTCCTCGATTTTGAAGGATTCAAATGCACGTGGGAACAGCGTCACTACGCCGGCAATAGCGCTGAAGCAACGCCCATTGGGGCGTATTTCTACGGAACGAACGGCACCTTTCATCAGGGCTGGCGCGACGGATGGACCTGGTTCCCGGCCAACAAGAACGAGAAGACTATCCACGTCGAAGCGCAGCTCAATTCGCCCGATGGCCAGAACATCAAAGAGTTATGGGCGGATTTCCTGGAAGCGATCAAGAACAAGCGCCGGCCAATTCGCGATATCGAAATCGGTCACCGCGCAACCGCCGCCAGCTTGCTCGGCATGGTGAGCATGCGGGCTGGGCGCGCCGTTGAGTGGGACGGCAAGCAGATTTTGAATGATCCGGCCGCCAATAAGCTATTACGCCGCGAATATCGCAAGCCCTGGGAGTATCCCAAGGGCTGATTACTCCTGCGATCCGTCGATCTTCTGCCCGGAAATCAAGTTCGAGAACAACCCGAGTTTCAATGTGCCTAATGCGCCCAACGCGGCGGTGATCCGCCGCCCCAGTCCGCCGCCGTGGTGCTTGGAAAGATACGTCGCGGCGCCCTGTTCGAAATCGGCCGCAAGCAGCGCCGGGTGAAGCGCCGGTGCCGCGTCGCCTTCGTGGAATACGCCCTTCGCCGAGGGCAGCAAAAGTATCTTACGATCTGCGCGCCGCACTTGTGCCGCGATCTCCGCATCGGCCCAAAGTTCGCCGTACCGCAGATCCAGGAAGTTCATTCCTTTCAGGAACGGCTTACGAATCAACAGCGCAAAGACCCCCGGAAAATCGACAGGTCCCGGCTCATCCGGCAGCGCGGACAAGGCAAAAAACGAAGGGCGCAGATCATCGGGCACCGGCAGCTTCCGCATCACTCGCGCGGGCGTGCCCTCCGGCGTCGTCAGCACCGCGCTCGCCGCCGCCGCGTTGCTCTCCTGGGAAACCACGGCCGCCAACTCAGCCACCGCCTCAGCCGCAAGTTCCACCCGCGGATCCAGGAACAGGATCGACTCCGCCAACGACGACCGTATCGCGATATTCGCCGCCTTCGTCCAGCCAAAATTCTTCGGCAACTTCAGGTAGGTGATCTTCTCGAAATCGTCCTGGATGACGTTGCTGCCATCGGTGGAAGCGTTGTCGACTACGATGATTTCAATCTGGTCAAGAATCGTTGAAAGGTGCAATGCCGAAAGGCACCGCCGCAGCGCCAACGCCTGATTGCGCGTGACAATGATCACGGTGACGCGAGGCGGATCGGGTTGTACCTGGGGGACGAGTGTTTCTTCCATATCGCGGTCACGAAGCCAAAAAAGGGCGCGTTGCCTAATGAAGCAGCCAAGGGAAATGGCTGTTAACTCTGCAATCGCGCCCTTGTGTGTTGCGGGTGGTAGATGTCGGTTAGGACGCTGCCGGACCGCCGCCTTCGCGGCCTTCCTGCATCGCCTTGAGTTTTTCTTCGCGGCGCTTGGCGCGGTCAGCCGACCGTCGGACAAGTTCGGAGCCGACCAGCTCCAGAACGGCCGTTTCAGCCCCATCGCCCTTCCGGAAACCTACTCGAACAACGCGAGTATAGCCGCCGTTGCGGGTGGCGAAGCGTGGCCCGATCTGATCGAACAACTTCTGCACGCTCGCGGGGGTCATCAAGTAAGCCGCAGCCTGCCGACGGGCATGCAACACTTCGTCTTTGTTATCCCGCTTGGCTAACGTGATGATCTGATCGATGATCGGCTTGGCGGCCTTCGCCTTTGGAACCGTCGTAATCACGCGCTCCTCCAGAATGACGCTGGTAACAATGTTACGCAGCAGCGCACGACGGGCGCTCACGTTCCGTTTTAGTTTAAATCCTGCCTTATTGTGCCGCATGTTGACGTGCTTCCGTTCCTATGATCTCTCTATTCGTCGTCTTCGGCCGAAAGGCCTGACGTGCTGCTGGCTGGGCCCGGTATCAGACGGCCCTGGGAATCGATCTTCATTCCGAAACCCAAGGCCATGCCCGACAGAATTTCTTTGATCTCGTTCAACGACTTGCGGCCGAAATTCTTCGTCCGGAGCATTTCCGCTTCCGTCTTTTGCACCAGGTCGCCGATCGTGCCAATGTTCGCGTTCTTCAAGCAGTTGTAGCTGCGGACAGAAAGCTCCATCTCGTCCACCGAACGATTGAGCACTTCGTTCATCTGGTTCATCTGGCGCTCGGCCGGTTCTTCGCTCACTTCGGGGGTTTCCTCGAAGTTAATGAAGATGCTCATGTGATCTTTCACGAGCTTGGATGCCTGACCAATCGAGTCCTGCGGAGAAATCGCGCCGTTCGTCCACACTTCGATGTTCAACTTGTCGTAGTCGGTCATTTGACCGAGCCGCGCGTTTTCCACCGAGTAGTTTACTTTGCGGACCGGCGAGTGCACCGAGTCGATCGCAATATAGCCAATCGGCAAATCTTCGTCGAAATTGCGATCCGCTGAAACATAGCCGCGGCCCTGTTTCAGGCGCATTTCTATGTTCAATTTGCCGCCCTCGCCAACTGTGGCGATATGAACGTTGCGGTCCAACACCTCGATGTCGGAACTGGTCTCGATCTGCCCGGAGAGGACTTCCCCTGGTTGATCGACGATCAACCGCACCGTGTGAACGGCATCGGTCGACATCTTGAACGGAACCTGCTTCAGGTTCAGGATGATATCCGTCGCATCTTCGGTGACACCCGGGATCGGACTGAATTCGTGGGCAATCCCCTCAATACGCACGGCTGTAATGGCCGCGCCCTCGATCGAACTCAGCAACACCCGCCGCAGGCTGTTGCCGATTGTCGTGCCGAAACCGCGTTCAAACGGCTGGGCCGCAAAACTGCCGTAACGCTCATTCAAAGTCTCGGTATTGGCGACCAGCCGCTTCGGTTTCTGAAAACCCTTAAACATAGCTCTCCTTGGGGGGTTCTGACGATGTTAGATGACGGTTTTGGGGGGCCGCTTACTTCGAGTACAATTCGACGATCAGTTGCTCGTTCATTTGGATCTGAACCAGCTCTTCGCGCTTCGGCAGCGACGTGACACGCGCCTTCAAACTCTCCCGATCCACTTCCAGCCAGCTCGGCGATGGCATGTGTGCCGTCGCTTCCCGTGCCGCCAGAATCGCTGAGTTTTCTTTGCTCTTGTCGCGTACGCTTACCTCGTCGCCCGGCTTAACCGTGAACGAAGGAATATTTACTTTCTTGCCATTCACTCGGATGTGTCCGTGACGGACCAACTGGCGGGCAAACGCGCGGCTGGTGGCAAAACCAATCCGGTAAACCGCATTGTCCAGGCGGCGCTCAAGCAATTGCAACATCACATCACCTGTGATGCCTTTTGCCGAGGCGGCTTTTTCAAACAGATTCCGGAACTGGTTTTCGCCCAGACCGAAATAACGCTTGGTCTTCTGCTTCTCTCGCAGTTGCAAACCATAGCCCACAATCTTGGGCTTCCGAGCCTGCCCGTGCTGTCCGGGGGGGAAATTCCGCTTCTTTTCTTCGCCTACAGCGCACTTGGGGCCGTAGCAGCGCTCCCCTTTCAGGAAGAGCTTCATACCCTCGCGCCGGCATTGGCGGCACACGGGACCTATATAACGGGACATTCGTTTCTATCAAACCTTTCAAGTATCGGAAGGTGCAGTTTACGGCCCGCCGGATGCGGCCTTCGTCCTGCTTATACTACTACCGGCACCAACTCGGCCCGGCTTTGCGTTTGCACGCAAACTACGACAGTTATCAGTTTGCCACATTCTGAGACTCAACCACAAATGGGATGGAGTTTCTAGAAGGGGCGGGAAGGTGGGGGTGGCCCGACAGAGGGCGGCTCCGTCGGGCCGATTGGCGCGCAGGGCGGGTGGGGGTCTGCGCGCCAAACTGAATTGATACTCTTAGAATGCGACCCTAAGGCCACAATTCCTAGTATCACATATTTTGCTTGCCTCCGTAAAGGAATTCCAGCGACATTCGCGGGAAATACCCCAACGGAATTTTCCCCGCGCTAAACGCGGCGCTTTTTCGGCGGCCGGCAGCCGTTGTGCGGTATCGGAGTAACGTCCCGAATATTTCGCACTTCGATGCCCGCTCCGGACAACGCGCGGATTGCCGACTCGCGCCCCGCGCCAGGCCCGGATACTCGCACTTCCACGGTGCGCAGCCCGGAATCCTTCGCTTTATTGGCGGCAGTCAGCGAAGCCTGCTGCGCTGCGAACGGCGTCCCCTTGCGGGATCCGCGGAAGCCGAGCGAACCGGAACTCGACCAAGCCAGCGTATTCCCCATCGGGTCGGTGAACGTGATGATCGTGTTATTGAACGTCGCCTGGACGTGGCAGACGCCCATCGGGACGTGCTTCTTTTCTTTTTTCTTGAAGTTCTTCTTCTTCGAAGACTTGGCTGGTACTTTGGCCATATTCTCGCGTCTCTTCTCTTATTTCACGCCAGGTTTTTTCTTGTTAGTAACCGTGCCCTTGCGCGGTCCCTTGCGGGTGCGGGCATTGGTGTGTGTGCGCTGGCCACGGGCGGGCAGTCCGCGGCGATGCCGCAGTCCGCGGTAGGAACCCATTTCCATCAGCCGCTTTATGTTTAGCGAAATTTCCTTGCGGAGATCGCCTTCCACAGATCCTTCGGATTCAATCAATGTGCGGATCTTGTTTACTTCTTCTTCGGTCAAATCCGCGATCTTCTTATCCGCATTCACACCGGTGCGGTAGAGTATCGACTTCGACCGTGTCCGGCCGATGCCGTAAATGTAGGTTAATCCGATTTCCGCGCGTTTGCGTGCGGGCAGATCAACACCGGAAATACGTGCCATGTGCTAGTCCTCGTCCTGTTCTTTCCTGATCCTGTTTATTTCTTTGCGGCGCGCGAGACTAGCCCTGACGCTGCTTATGCTTCGGGATGACGCAAATCACACGGACGACGCCCGCCCGATTAATGATCTTGCACTTAACGCAAATTTTCTTGACCGATGCCCGTACTTTCATAACTTCCTCGTATGTTCCTAAGCTTGAAAATTCTCTGCCGCCACTACCGGCCCGGGACGACGCTGACGATTCGCCCGCGCGTTGGATCCTGCTCCGAAACCGATACCATCACCGGATCTCCCGGCCGCAATCGAACAAAATTCACTTCTTTTACCCCTGCCGCGTGCGCCAGAATCTGCCGCTTGCTGCCGGTCAATTCCAATCGGATGAGTGCCTGCGGCAATAACTCCACCACCACAGCCTCCACCGGTTCTGCCATCCTGTGCTCCCAAGTTCATGGCCGCGTTAACACCCATGGACCATCTTTCGTCACTGCCACACAATGTTCAAAATGCGCCGATGCTGACCCATCTTGGCTCACTGCCGTCCATCGGTCAGACAATACTTTCGATCCCGCCTTGCCGAGGTTGACCATCGGCTCAATCGCCAGGACCATCCCCTCTTTCAGCCGTGGATTTTCATTGTTCTTGTCTACGTAGTTCGGAACCTGCGGCTCTTCATGCAACGCCGTGCCAATTCCGTGGCCCACGAACTCACGCACGATCGAATACCCATTCGTCTCGACGTACTTTTGCACCGTCGAGCAGATATCAAAGAGCCGATTGCCTTCCCGCATTTTATCGATTGCCAGCTCAAGTGAGTCTTTTGTCACGTCCAAAAGATGCTGCAATGAAGCCGAGATCTGGCCCACCGGAACCGTAATCGCCGAATCGCCAAAATAACCGTCGAGCTGCACACCCGTGTCGATCGAAATGATATCGCCTTTTTTCAGGGGGTTCTTCGTCGAAGGCATGCCGTGGACAATCTGTTCATTGACCGAGGTGCAAAGCACGAAAGGATACCGGTTGCCAGCCGTGGCCGAGTAGTAACCCTTGAAGGCGGGACGGGCACCGGCGTCGGCGATCATCTTCGCCGCCGCGTTCTCCAGCTCCATCGTCGTTACACCTTCGGAAACCATCTCCGCCACAGAATGCAAAACTTGATACACGAGTAGCCCGCTACGCCGCATCTTTTCGAGTTCCGCCGGGCTTTTCCGGATAATCATTCTGCCTTTGTACTTTTCTTTGCAATCGAACCACCGATACGGTCCAACCGCCAAACAATCCGGTCCGCTACACTTTCCGGATCCATCTCACCACAATCGATCGCCTCTACCAGCACTCCATGCTTTCGTAGCGTCTCCGCCACTGGCCAGGTCTGCGACTGGTATGTCTGCAACCGCTGCAAAACCACTTCTTCCTGATCATCGGCCCGAATCGTCAAAGCCGCGCCGTCGTCATCGCAAAATCCGGCTGCTTTCGTCGGACTCGACTCCAAATGGTAGATGGCGCCGCAGGCGGGACACATACGGCGACCGGTAAGCCGCCTCAATATTTCATTATACTCCACCCAAAGGTGGATCAAGACTGGGCGAAACGGCCGACCCTCAAACCACTGGGCCAAACCCTCCGCCTGGGGTATCGTTCGCGGGAACCCGTCAAGCAAGTATCCGTTCTCACAGTCCGGCCACCCAAGGCGGTCCCAAACCATGCGGCTTACCAGATCATCCGGTGCCAATTTGCCCGAAGCCAGAATGCTCTGCATCTCCAGGCCCAGTGGCGTTTTCCGCGCGAGCTGCTCCCTCAGCAAGTCTCCCGTGGCCAGATGCGGCCAGCCGGTTAGCTGGGTGAGCATCTTGCCCGTGGTTCCCTTGCCGGAACCCGGTGCGCCGAACAGCATCACCGCCAAGGGTCTCTGGGGAGCAGGTTTGCTGGCGATATCGGCGTTATCAGTTGTCAAAGATCTAACTTCCGGAGGAAATTATCAGGAACTTCGGCGTCCGCGGATCCGGCCCGCCCGAGGTGTGAACCCTTCATAATGGCGCATGATCAATTGCGCTTCAATCTGGTTCACCGTGTCCATAGCCACACCGACCACAATCAGCAGGCTGGTGCCGCCAAAGTAAAAGTTAACCCCTAATCCATCCAAAATGAACCGGGGAAAATGCGCGTCAATCCAGTTGCCCAGCAGCGGCAGATGCTGCAGCTTCACGCCACTAATCATCATCTCCGGGAGCAGACTCAGGATTGCCAGGTACAGCCCCCCGACCACGGTGATCTTCGTGAGCACTTTATTCATGTAATCCGACGTGTTCTTTCCAGGCCGAATGCCGGGGATGAACCCGCCGTACTTACGCATATTGTCAGCCGCTTCGTTCGGATTAAAGATAATCGAAACGTAGAAGAAACAGAAGAAGATGATCAGTGCGACAAACGCCAAGAGATACAACGGTTCGGCATGTTGAATGGATCGCAACATGGCCGATAAGTACGGATTGTCGCGAATCCAGGCGACCTGCGTCAGCGTTTGCGGAAACGTCAATAGCGAACTGGCGAAGATTACGGGGATCACGCCGCCGGCGTTGACCTTCATCGGAAGGTGCGTCGATTGTCCGCCCATCATCTTGCGACCAACGACTCGCTTGGCGTACTGCACTGGAATCCGGCGTTCGCCGCGCTCCACCAGGACGATCAATCCGATAACCCCTACCATCACGGCCGCGATGATCAGGACCTGTAAAAGATTCCACTCCCGCGTCAGGAACGCCTTCTGATAAATGCTGTACATCGCCGACGGTAAGCCAACCACGATGCCGGTGAATATGATCAACGACATGCCGTTACCGATGCCGCGTTCGGTGATCTGTTCGCCCAGCCACATGATGAATGCGGTGCCGGTCGTCAACGAGATCATCGTCATCAATATGAAGCCAATGCCCGGATTCACGACGAAGTTCCCCTGCGACTGCAGCGCGGTGGCGATAGTGAAGGACTGCACCAGCGCCAGCATCACCGTCAGATATCGCGTATATTGCGTGATTTTCCGTCGGCCAAGCTCTCCTTCTTTTGAAAGCTTCTCCAGCGTCGGCACTACGATCGTCATGAGTTGCAAAATGATCGAACTCGTAATGTAGGGCATGATGCCCAACGCGAATACAGTCAACCGGCGGAACATACCGCCGCTGAACAAGTCAAAGAACCCAAGCAGCGTGCCTTGGTTCTGCCGGAAAAATTCTTCCAGGCGGTCGGCGTCGATGCCCGGGGTCGGGATATGCCCGCCCAAGCGATAGATCGCCAACATCGCCAGCGTGAAGAGAATCCGGTATCGCAGGTCCGGAATCCGGAATGCGTTCGCCACTGCTTCAAGGAACTTCATGCCAATCCTTTTTCGTGGAGGTGCACTGCCACGCGAATCCTATTGTTCCTTCGGTTTGCGGGTCGCCGGAGTGATGACAACCACGGTCCCGCCGGCCTTTTCAATCTTCTCTTTCGCCGCGGCGGAGAAGTGATGAGCCGTGACGGTAATTGCTCGGGTGATGTCCCCGTTAGCCAAAACCTTCAAACCGTCTTCCAATTTCTTGATCACGCCCGCCGCCATCAGCGACTGAACGTCAAAACTATCGCCCGCCAAATCGTTCAAAGTGGCGACATTCACGATGGCGTACGTCGTCTTGAACATCGCGTTCGAAAATCCGCGCTTCGGCAAACGGCGATGCAGCGGCATCTGTCCGCCTTCAAAACCGCGCATACGCGAATATCCGCTGATGGACTTCGCGCCTTTGGCGCCGCGGCCGGCAAACTTGCCGCGGCCGGTACCCATGCCCTGGCCCAGACGGCGTTTGTTTTTTACTTGCCCTTTTGGGGGCCTGATTTCACTGAGATTCATCGCGTTTTACCCTGTTACTCAACGATCCGCAGCAGATGCGGAACCTTTAATACCATACCGCGAAAGCCAGGCGTATCCGGTCGTTCCGCGATTCGATTGAGCTTCTTCAAGCCCAGCGCCAGAACGATCCGCTTGTGCGCCATGGGCGTGCAAATCGTGCTGCGATACAATTGAATTTTGATCGTTTTCCCGGTCATCATTACATCCGCTCCGGCAAAATGCCGCGCATTTCCGCCACTTCGGCCCTATCCCGCAACTGTTCCAGAGCGGCGATCGTGGCCTTGACGACGTTGTGAGGATTGTGCGTCCCCAAAGACTTGGTCAACACGTTCTGAATGCCGACGGCTTCAATCACCGCCCGCACCGGTCCGCCGGCGATGACGCCCGTTCCTTGCGGCGCGGGCTTCAGCAATACCTGGCCCGCTCCGAACCGGCCCAACACCGAGTGCGGAATCGTCGTGCCAAGCACGTTAATTCTGCGCAAATTCTTCTTCGCCGCTTCAATGCCCTTCTTGATCGCGGCCGGCACTTCCTTGGCCTTCCCCGTCCCGAAGCCGACGATCTTGTTGCCCGGATCTCCAATCACAACCAGAGCCGAAAAGCTCAGGTTCTTACCGCCTTTCACCACTTTGGTGACGCGGTTAATGGAGACGACCTGCTCTTTGAGTCCGGATGTCGGTTCCACGCGCTTAATTACAGTAGCTGGCATGAATGCGTAATCTCCCGATTAAAACTGCAGCCCGGCTTCACGCGCGGCATCCGCCAGCGCCTTCACCCGGCCATGGTACAGGAATCCGCCGCGGTCGAATACCACAGCACTGATCCCCTTCTCTTTGGCCCGTTCCGCGACCAGTTTCCCGATCGTCGTTGCTCCGGCCACATTACCGCCGTTCGCCGCGCCCTTTTCCGCAGTTGAAGCGGAGACAAGCGTCGTACCCGAACGGTCGTCGATAACTTGCGCGTAAATATGCTTAATGGAACGAAAGACCGCCAAACGGGGCCTGGCTGCCGTCCCGGACATCTTCTTGCGGATCCGTAAATGAATCCGGCGGCGGACTTCGTCGCGATTGACTTGTTTAACCATGCGTTTCGATCCTTATCCCTTCCCGGATTACTTACCCTTGCTACTCGCGCCGGACTTACCGGCCTTCTTACGGAGGACTTCGCCCGTGTAGCGAACACCTTTGTTCTTGTACGGATCCGGTTTTCGCAGAGAACGCATGTTCGCCGCCACCTGACCCAGAACTTGCTTATCGAATCCGGTCAGAACCAGATGCGTATTCTTCTCCACCTTGGCTTCCACGCCCGGAGGCAACAGGAATTCGATGTTGTGCGAATACCCCAATGTGAAGTGAACCGTTTCCTTGCCCTTGGTCTCGGCGCGGAAACCGACGCCCACAATGTCCAACTCCCGCGTGTATCCAGCGCTAACGCCCTGCACCGCGTTTGCCGCTAGCGCGCGCGTCAGACCGTGGAGAGCCTTGTAGGAGTCGTTCTCCCGCCTGACATCCAGCACCGCGCCGTTCTGCTCGATCACAATGCCCGCAGGCACCGGCACCGTCAGCTTGCCCTTCGGGCCTTCGACATGCATCCGCCCGGGCGTCGCATCAATCTTGATCTTGACCCCAGCGGGTAGCGGGATCGGTTTTTTTCCAATTCTCGACATCGTTTTTTCCTTACGGTTCTCGCTACTCGCGTCTGGGGGTTCGCCCCGCGCGGCTTCGCCGATTCTTTTGACAACAAAGCTTCTATTTTTCGGTGTTTACCACACCGAACACAAGAGCTCGCCGCCGATTCCCTGTTTGCGCGCCGTCCGTCCCGTCATCACGCCACTCGGCGTCGTGAGGATGTTAATCCCCATTCCGCCCAGCACGCGAGGAATCTCCTTGCTCGCCACGTATACGCGGCGGCCGGGCTTAGATTCCCGCTCCAGGCGAGAAATCACCGGCGTGTTATTCGGGTTGTACTTCAGGTAGATTTTGATGACTCGCTTGGAGCCCTCATCCCCCTGCTTGTAATTCAGGACGTAGCCCTCTTCTTTGAGGATCCGTGCAATTTCGAGTTTCAACTTCGAGCCAGGCACATCCACTTTTGGGTGCCGCGCCTGCATCGCGTTCCGGATCCGCGTGAGCATATCTGCGATGGGATCGCTAACCATTGTCGATTCCCCTTCCTTCGTGATTCCCTAAACTTTCCACGCTCGCCACTACCAGCTGGCCTTGATCACGCCCGGGATCTCTCCGGCGAGCGCCAGTTTGCGGAAACAGATGCGGCAAAGCCCGAACTTGCGAATGTATGCCCGCGGACGTCCGCAGCGGAAGCAGCGGTTGCGTAGCCGGACGCCGGCCTTCTGAACGCCCTTTTCTTTCAGAGCCTTCAGCTTCAGGTCCTTGGCGATTTTGGCGGTTGTGGCCATGTGCGCTTCAAATCCTCTCTTATCGTTACTTCGCCGCGAACGGCATACCCATCTGTTTCAACAGCGCCAATCCTTCGGCGTCTGTCTTCGCAGTGGTCGTGAAACAGATATTCATGCCCTTGGTCTTCTCAACCTTGTTGTAGTCGATCTCAGGGAATATCAATTGATCTTTCAAGCCGAGCGTGTAGTTCCCCCGGCCGTCAAACGCCTTCGCCGAAATGCCGCGGAAATCGCGCACACGAGCGAGGGAAACGCTCACTAAACGGTCCAAAAATTCGTACATCCGGTCGCCCCGCAGCGTCACCATGCACCCAATGGCCATGTTCTCCCGCAGCTTAAACTGAGCGATCGATTTCGTCGCTTTGCATATCACCGGACGCTGCCCCGAAATCTGCCCTAACTCGTTGACTGCGCCGTCCATCAATTTCGGGTTGCCCGTCGCTTCACCCAAACCGATGTTCAACGTGATTTTTGCAATCCTCGGAGCGGCCATGATGTTCTTGTACCCGAACTCCTGCATCAGCGCGGGAAGGACGGTCTTCGTGTATTTTTCTTTTAGCCTGGCCATGATTGATTTCCGTTGTAACTCTTAACGCTTCGTCGCCAGCACTTCCCCGGTCTTGCGCGCTACGCGCACCTTCCGGGCCGAAGCGCCTTCGCCTTCCAGCTTGTACCCGACTCGCGTCGGCTTGCCGTCCGCGGTCACGATCATCACGTTCGAAACGTGGATCGTCGCTTCCTTCTCCGCGATCCCGCCTTTGATCTGTTTGCCCGGATTCGCCTTCGTATGCCGCTTCATCATCATCACGCCCTCTACCAGGACGCGTTCTTTTTCACTCACCACTTCGAGCACGCGGCCCGTCTTGCCTTTGTCGCGGCCGGCGATCACTTTGACCGTATCGCCCTTTCGAATTTTAATCGTTGCCATCGAAATTCTCTTTTCCTGCCAAACCCGTTAAAGTACTTCCGGCGCCAGCGATACGATTTTCATGTATCGCTTCTCACGCAGTTCGCGCGCCACCGGCCCAAAGACGCGAGTTCCGATCGGCTCGCCGAGGTCGTTAATCAACACCGCCGCATTCGAATCGAACCGGATGTACGTGCCATCCTTGCGGCGTGTCTCCTTCCGCAAGCGCACGATCACGCAGCGAACGACTTTACCCTTTTTCACAGTGCCATCCGGCGTCGCTTCCTTCACCGCCGCGGTGATCACGTCACCGAGACCGGCCTTCAATCCGAGGTCGCCGCCGCGCGGCAAAATGCACTGCAATTTGCGTGCGCCGCTGTTATCGGCCACCTCGAGCATTGATCGCATCCCTATCATGACTGTCTCCTTATTTGCCCGCGGAAGTTACTGTTTTTTAGCTGCGCCAACCTGGACGGCGGCGCGAACAATATCGGCCAACGCCCAGCGCTTCAATTTCGAAAGCGGCCGATGTTCAACGATCTTCACCAAATCGCCAAGTTTCGCCAGCCCCTGTTCATCGTGGGCATAAAATTTCTTTCGCTTCTTCACGATCCGGCGATACAACGGATGCGCCACGCGCCGTGACACTTCGACGACAATCGTCTTCTGCATCTTCGTCGAGACCACTTGCCCGATCTTTTCCTGGCCCCGTTTCGGCTCTTTCCCCGTTGCCGGAGTTGCCTGCGGATTTGTGTTTTCCGGCATGTCTTACTTCGCCCTCTCGCGCAGAACCGTCAGGATCCGCGCCCGATCTTTTCGTGCTTCCCGGTACTTCCTCAACCCATCGGCCTGCCCCAGTGACATCTGGAAGCGCAGCCGGAACATGGATTCTTCCATGTCTTTCATCTGCTTTTCGAGCTCGGCCGATTCCAGCCCGCGGATTTTTTCTGCTTTCATGACGGATCCTTATTTAATTCTGCGGCTCGCGGCTGACCATCTTTGTCTTCAACGACAGTTTCTGTGCCGCCAACCGCATCGCCTCCGCGGCGATTTCCTCGGAAACCCCTTCCATTTCGAAAAGGATCTTGCCCGGACGAATGACAGCTACCCAAAACTCCGGGGCGCCTTTACCTTTACCCATACGGGTTTCGGCGGGCTTCTTGGACACCGGCTTGTCTGGAAACACCCGAATCCAAACTTTCCCGCCGCGCTTGATGTGACGGGTCATCGCGATACGGGCCGCTTCGATCTGGCGATTGGTGATCCAACCGCAAACCAGCGCCTTCAACCCGTAATCACCAAAATTCAACGTACTTCCGCGCCACGCCAGCCCGGTCATCCGGCCGCGTTGTTGCTTTCGGAATTTAACTTTTTTCGGCATCAACATGGCGTATTACTCCTGACTCTCGCTGGGGGTTTCAGTGTTCGTATCGACGGCTGGCACCGTCGCCTCAATCGCGTCTGCCACCGGCTCGACAGCCGGAGTCGCAGTTTCCACCGCGTCGTTTTTCCAAGTCGGCTGCACGGGTTGCGCCATTGGCGGCGCAATCGGCCGCGAAACGGTACCCTCGGCACCCGCTGGAGGAGCTTGCACTGGCGGTCCGGCCGGAGCGTTGTGCTGCTGCCCACCGCCGTACCCGCCGCCTTGTCCGGCATATCCACTACCCGGTCCACTCGGACCGCCGCCGCCAGGACCGCGCCGTTCGCGGCGATCGCCGCCCCGGTCACGTTCACCGCGCGGGGCTCGCCGCGGTTCCGGCTCGCTCGACACCTTTCGGAAGTCGCCGAGAATTTCGCCCTTGTAAATCCACACCTTTACGCCAATCACGCCATAGGTCGTATGCGATTCGCTAAACCCGTAGTCGATGTCGGCCCGCAGCGTGTGTAGCGGCAACTGGCCATCCAGATACCACTCACTGCGTGCGATTTCAGCACCATTCAATCGGCCCGAGACACGAACCTTAATCCCTTTGCAGCCCAGGCGTTTGGCGGAATCCACCGCCTTACGCATCGCCCGGCGGAACGCGACGCGCTTTTCCAGTTGGAGCGCTATCGACTCGCTCACCAGTTGCGCGTCCACATCCGGCTTCGATACTTCCTGAATGTCTATGAATACTTCGCGCTTCGTCCGCTTGGCGAGTTCTGACTTGAGCTTCTCAATTTCCGCGCCCTTACGGCCGATGATGATACCGGGTCGCGACGTGCGGATGGTGATACGGAGTTTGTTGCCTGGCCGGTCCACTTCGACCGAACTCACGCCGGCCGCCTTCAGCCGCTTGCGCAGCTCGTCCTTCAGGTCCAGGTCCTCTTGGAGCAACTTGGCGTAATCCTGCTTCGCGAACCAACGGGAGCGCCATGTCTTCGTGACACCGAGCCGGAAGCCGTATGGATGTGTTTTTTGACCCATGTAATTCCCTTGCGCCTCTTATTTTTCCGCCACAGTCACACTGATGTGGCTGATTCGGCGCTGATAGCGATACGCGCGGCCCATTGGGGCGGGCCGGATGCGCTTCATGCGCGGGCCTTCATTCACGTAAGCTTCGCTGACCACTAATTGATCGACGTCCACCTTGCTCGACTTCTGTTCGGCGTTGGCGATCGCCGACCGCAATACTTTTTCGATAGTCGGCGAGATCCGTTTATTAGTGGACCGCAGGATGTTGATCGCATCTCCAGCACGCTGACCGCGAATGAGATCGACGACCAACCGCGCTTTTTGCGGCGACACCCGGATATATCTTGCTTCGGCTCTTGCTTCCATGATCAGCCTGCCTTACCGGATTTTTCAGTCTTAGCCACATGACCCTTAAACGTCCGGGTCGGCGAGAATTCGCCCAGTTTGTGGCCAACCATGTTCTCGGTCACATAGACCGGTATGAACTTCTTGCCGTTATGCACCGCAAATGTGTGGCCGATGAACATCGGCGGAATCGTCGAGCGCCGCGACCAGGTCTTGACGACCTTCTTATCGCTATTGGCGATCAAACGCTCCACCTTGACCAGCAAGTGGTCATCGGTGAACGGACCTTTTTTAAGAGAACGACCCATCGTGCAAGTCCCTTCCTAGCTCTTCTTGCCGCGGCGCGTGACAATTTGTTTGTCGGTGCGCTTGTTGTTACGCGTCTTGAATCCGCGTGTCGGCTGGCCCCACGGTGTCACCGGATGGCGCCCGCCCGATGTCCGGCCTTCACCACCGCCATGCGGGTGGTCGACCGGGTTCATCGTCACACCGCGATTATGCGGCGTGCGGCCCTTCCAGCGTGTGCGTCCGGCCTTGCCGTACGTTTCGTTTTCGTGTTCCGGGTTGCCCACCTGGCCAATCGTGGCGATGCAGCGTAAATCGACCCGGCGAACTTCACCCGACGGCAGCTTGATGAGGGCAATGCCGCCTTCTTTGGAAACCAGTTGCGCTTGGGCTCCGGCGCTCCGTGCCATTTGAGCGCCCTTGCCGGGCTTCAATTCGATCGCGTGGACCACCGTGCCGGACGGAATGTTCTTGAGCGGCAAGCAGTTTCCGGTCAGAATGTCGGCCGTCGGGCCCGACATCACGGTCGTGCCAACCACCAAACCCACCGGCGCCACTATGTACCGCTTCTCGCCGTCGACATAGTGCAGAAGTGCCAGACGCGCCGAGCGGTTCGGATCGTATTCGATCGCCGCGACTCGCGCCGGAACGCCTTCTTTATCCCTTTTGAAATCCACTGCTCGCAACGACTGCTTATGCCCGCCGCCGATGAACCGCGACGTCACCCGTCCGGTGCTGTTACGGCCGCCGGACTTTTTCCGTCCCAGCGTCAGCGATTTTTCCGGCGTTTGTTTGGTGATGTCGTCGCGCGTCAGCGTCGTCATGTAACGACGGCTGGGCGTATACGGGCGGTATGATTTTACTGGCATTTAGAGCTCCGCGTACTCCGGCATTTTCTCGCCGGCCTTCAATCGGACGTAGGCTTTCTTCCAATCCGGACGATACCCGGCAAACCGGCCGCGGCGGCGCAGTTTCCCTTCGTTGTTCAGCACCCGGACATCGGCCACTTTGACTTTGAAAAGCTTCTCAACGGCCGCTTTGATATGGATTTTGTTTGCTTCCGTGTGTACCTCGAAACAAAGCGTGGCTTCGCTCTCCTTCTTGGTCAGCCCCTTCTCGGTGACGATGGGGCGGCGGACTACTTCATAAATTGTCATTACGCCAAGCCCTCCGAAAGTCTCTTCGCGGCCGATTCGCTAATTAGAATCTGCTTCGCGTTCAATAAGTGGTACGGGTTCACGTCCCGGCTGGCCAAAAGCACCAGTCCCGGAATGTTGCGGGAACCAAGCGACAGATTGCGGTTTTCGGCGTTGTCGATCACCAGCACTTTGTTCGGCGATTCCAACTTGCTCAACACGCTCGTGAAAGTCTTCGTCTTGTGATCGGCCAGCGCAAACTCGCTGACGACCTTGATCCCGCCGTCCAGCAACTTCGCCGTTAGAGCCGAGCGCAAGGCGCCAACCAGCATCTTTTTCGGCAGTTGGTAGCTGTAATCACGCGGTTGCGGTCCGTGGGTCGTGCCGCCCTTGCGCCACAGTGGGCTGCGGATGGAGCCCATTCGCGCCCGTCCCGTACCCTTCTGCTTCCACAATTTCTTTCCTGAACCGGCCACTTCATGCCGGGTCTTGGTCTTCGCCGTTCCGCGGCGTTGATTCGCCTGGTAGTTCCGGACCGCTTCATACAGCAGGGCCTTGTTTACCGTCGCGCCAAACACAGCGTCCGACAGCTCCACCGAGCCTACTTTATTGTTGTTGAGATCGATAACGTCGACAATTGGCATCGTTGTGGCTCCTTCTAGTACCCCGACTTAGCTCGGCGGAGCACCAAATAGCCGCCGTTCGGTCCGGGCACCGCGCCCTTAACCATAATCATGTTCTCTTCCGTATCCACTCCGACGATTTCGAGGTTGCGAACCGTCACCTGAGCATCGCCCGAATGGCCGGCCATGCGCATGCCCGGAAACACGCGGCTCGGAAAGCTTGAAGCGCCGATCGATCCCGGCGCGCGGCCGAACATCGAACCGTGTCCGCCAGGACCACCCTTAAAGTGATGCCGTTTGATAACCGAGGTGAAGCCCTTGCCCTTTGAAGTGCCGATGACGTCGACCTTCTGATTCACTTGGAACTGCTCCGCCAAAACGCGGTCCCCGGTCTTCATATCGTCGTTGCCCGGTCCGAGTTTCAGTTCTTTCAGAAACCGGATTCCATCCGCGCTGGCCTTTTTCAAGTGGCCCGTCTCCGGTTTGTTAATCCGCGACGGTTTCACGTATTCCATTAATCCGAGCTGAACGGCGTTGTAGCCATCTGTCGCCGGCGTCTTCCGCTGTACGACAACACAAGGTCCCGCTTTCACCAAGGTCACTGGGACCACTTGGCCTTCCGCGTTGAATACTTGCGTCATCCCGATTTTTTTGCCGAGAATTCCTGGGCTCATTGCACTTTCCTCTTCGGTAACCGTCGCGACGAAATCGCCGCGCGTCCATTACCTATCCGGTTCCCCGGATCCTTAATTCTTTGTTTTCAATACGGGCAAAAACTACTTCTTACCGAAGGCTTTAATTTCGACGTCCACGCCGGCCGGCAGGTCGAGCTTCATCAGCGCGTCTACCGTTTCCTGCGTCGGCGACAAAATGTCGAGCAACCGCTTGTGCGTTCGCATTTCAAACTGCTCTCGCGATTTCTTATCCACGTGCGGCGAACGGTTCACCGT
>SHUN01000005.1 GCA_009697495.1 Bryobacterales bacterium
GTGTGCTCCTGTGCGGCGGTGGAGTTGCGTAGTCAGGAGACTGGCGTTGCCCGGTCAACCCTAACCAACGAATCCGGATTGTACCGGTTTCACGCCGTTGACCCGGGCTCCTACGGGAGTTCCGCGGTGCCGTGTTACTGGATAAATCCGATCCCCGGATAAATCCAGTAAGACGGCACCTTTGTGGGGCGCTACGCGGCTTCGATTTCGGCCAGTTCTTCCGGACTGAGCCGGAAGGTCGCCGCGCCCTTCACCCCTTCCAACTGCGCCGGAGAGCGGAGGCCGACAATGGCCGCCGTTACTTCCGGGCGTCGAAGCGTCCAGGCGATGGCCACTTCGCCAGGTGTGCGGCCGTGACGCGCGCCGATGGCCCGTAAGCGCTCCACCAGCGCCAGGTTCTTCGTCAACAGCGGTTCCTGAAAATTGGGCGTGCGTTGACGGAAGTCGTCGGCGGGCATTGCGGCAATGCGCTCGCGCGTCATGGCGCCGCTGAGTAACCCGGACTTCATCGGCGAGTACACCAGCGTGCCGATGTTATTAGCGCCGCAATAGGGGAGTAACTCCGCTTCGATTTCCGGGGAAACCAGGCTATACGGCGGCTGCAACGACGTTATGGGCGCGATGGGCGCGATGCGCTCCAGTTGTGCGCGGTTAAAGTTCGAGACGCCAATCCAGCGGACTTTGCCCTCGGCTTTCAATTCGGCCAACGCCGTCCAGGCTTCTTCAATGTCTTCGTCCGGCTCCGGCCAATGGATCTGATAAAGATCAATCGTATCCATCGCGAGGCGGCGGAGGCTGTCCTCGCACTCCTTTTTGACCGAAGCGGCTTTCAAGCGCTTGCCGATTTGGCGGTTTTCGTCCCAAACACGGGCGCATTTGGTGAAAACGTAAGGCTTGGCGGAGCGTTCCTTAACGGCCTTGCCGACGACGATTTCAGCGTGGCCGAGGCCGTAGACGGCGGCGGTGTCAATCCAGTTCCAGCCTTCATCGAGGGCGGCGTGGACGGCCGCGACGGAGGCGTCGTCGTCCTGCGGGCCCCAGCCGAACGCCCAACCGCCGCCGCCCATGGCCCAGGCGCCGACGCCGAGCGGGGTTATTTTGAGGTCGCTATTACCGAGAGTTCTTAGTTCCATCGTTCTTTCTATTGTTACCCGATCCTTGTGGCGAGGCGCGGAATCTTAGAGTATTCTAAGGAAGTAATCAAATTCGCCGATGAGATCGCTGGAGCTTCGTGCAAACTGAACCAACCAGAAAGAGCCGGCGCTTCGTACCCGTTTGGGTACTGCTCTGCACGGTGGCGATGTTGATCGCCGTCCCTGGTGTGTGGAGCTGGGCGCAATTTCGGCGCGCAAATCAATTTCGCGGCGAAACCTTTCGGATTGGTGTGGACCATAATCCGCCGAATCACGACTGGTCGGAACAGGAAGGAGCGACCGGCTTTGACGTGGACGTGTTAAACGACGCGGCTCGCCGGGCCGGCGTGACGCTGGATTGGGTCTTCTGTCCGCGATGGTCGAGCGCGGTGCAGCTGGATGGGTCGATCGACCTTTGGCCGGTGGGATATTATCGGCCGGGGGAGCTCCCTGGGGTCCACCAGACGCGGCCCTGGAACGAAATCCAACATGCCTGGATCTGGGAACGAGGGCGGATGCCGGTGGGACCCGAACGGTTGGACCGGAAGCGCGTGGCGGTAGTGGATCGGCGGGTGACGCAAGCCCTGGTGCTTCAATCGTTCCCGAACATGGACTTTTTACTTACGCCTTCACGACTCGAGTCTCTCAACGCCATGTGCGCGGGCCGGGCGGATTTGGCGTTCCTGAACACGCGCGTGTTGGAGGAGGTGTTATTGAACCGGCCGGCGAACTGCCGGACAACGATGTTTCAAGTCCAATCGTTGCCGGACCTAATTTCGCCGATGAGTATTTTCTCGCGGATGGAATCGGCCGGCGTTGCGGAGGTGTTGCGAGACCGGATTGATGAAATGCTCGTCGACGGGACCGTTGTGGGTTTTGCGGAAAAGTGGTTCTCCCTATCGGGTTCTGAAGTGCGCCAGGCTTCGCGACTGAAGGAGCGCACCCTCGGATTGAAATGGTTGGCGGCACTTTGCGTGGTGATGGCGCTGGCCATTGGGCTGCTCGTCTGGCTGATCCGGAACTTACGCCTGGCGCGCGCGGGGGCGGACCGTTCCCGGCAGTTGCAGGCAGAGTTTCTGGCCAATGTGAGTCATGAAATTCGAACCCCGATGAACGGTGTCCTGGGCACGGCTGATCTGATGCTCGACACCGTGGCCGATCCGGAAATACGGGAACAGATTGAGACGATTCGGGAATCAGCCTATGGCCAGTTGGAGCTGTTGAATCAAATTCTGGATCAATCGAAGATTGACTCCGGCGTGCTGTTGTTGGAGATGACGCCATTTTCCTTGCGGCGGCTGGTGGAGCAAGTGGAAAAGACGTTTCTGCCCGTGGCGCGGCGGAAGGGGATCTGGCTGCGGAGCGACATTACGCCGGACCTGCCGGAGATGGTGCAGGGGGACGGGTTGCGGATTCGACAGGTCCTGACGAATCTGGTGAACAATGCGGTGAAGTTTACGGCGGACGGGGGGGTGGAAATTGCGGTGCGGGCGGAGTTATCGGGCGGAACGGTGGCGGTTTCGTTTGTTGTTTCCGATACAGGGATTGGGATTCCCAATAACGTGCTGGGGACGATATTTGAAAAATTCCGTCAAGTGGATGCCTCCACAACACGGCGATATGGCGGGACCGGCCTGGGCCTTTCGATCTCTCGCCAGTTGGTGCGGCTGATGGGTGGAGATTTGACCGTGGAAAGCGAACTGGGGAAGGGAAGTCAATTCCGGTTCAGCGTTTCTCTCGCGGCGTCGCGGGCGGCGGTGAAGCCGAAAGCGCCGTTGGAAAAGACGGTAACGCCCACCGGGTTGACCATCCTGCTGGTGGAGGACAATCTGGTGAATCAGCGGGTGGCGCAGGCATTACTGCAGCGTCTGGGCGCGACGGTTGTGTTAGCTGGAAATGGTCTGGAAGCGGTGGCAAAATGCCGGGAGAGGAAGTTCGACGCGGTGCTAATGGACTGCCACATGCCGGAGATGGACGGGTACGCGGCAACCATCGAGATCCGTAAATCGGCCGGGCCGAATTGCCGCGTGCCGATTGTGGCATTGACGGCGGGCGTATCCGGCGAAGAGCGGCGGAAAGCATTGCAATCGGGAATGGACGGCTTCCTCGCCAAACCCGTGAGCCGGGAGGAACTGGCATTGACGTTGGTAGCGCTGCCGAGGCGGGCGTCACCGGCGGCTTAGTGAACGGTTCGGGTCTTTCTGTTCATATAATCCATCAGCAAATACTGCCCAAGTGTCTGCGGCGTCGTGAAATAGGCCTTTCCGCGGCAAAGCTCAGTCACTTTGTGAACGAAGTTAACCAGGTCGTAATTGGTGGCCAGCATAAACGTGTTGATCAGAATCCCCTGCCGCTTACACCGGCTGACTTCGTCAAGCGTGCGGGAGATGACAAGCGGATCAAGACCGAAGGGGTTCTTGTAGATCTGGCCGTCGTCAAGTGTCAACGCCGATGGCTTGCCGTCGGTGATCATGATGATCTGCTTCATATCCTTCTTCTCCTGCTGGAGAATGCGCTGGGCCAGGATCAGGCCGTCTCGGGTGTTGGTATGGTAGGGGCCAACCTGGACGCGGGCCAGTTCGCTCAAACGCATCTCCTCGGCGGTGTCGTGAAACAGGACGAGCCGCAGCGAGTCGCCAGGGTATTGCGTGCGAATCAGATGCGCCAGCGCCAGGGCAACGCGTTTGGCGGGCGTGAAACGGTCCTCACCGTAGAGAATCATGCTGTGTGAGCAATCGAGCAGCAGCACCGTCGCGCAACTGCTCTGATACTCGCTTTGGTGAACGTGCAGGTCCTCATATTCCAACTGCGTGCCCCCGGAGCGGCGGAGGGCGGCGAAGAGCGTTTCATTGGCGTCCAGGTTCAGCGTGTCGCCGAACTCATATTTTTTGGACGCCCCGGATGCCTCAACGCCAGTGGCCATATCGCGCGTATCGTGGGCGCCGAAACTGGAGCGGCCCAGCGACCCCAGCAGGTCCTTCAAAGTTTTATAGCCGAGGAAATCCAGCGCCTTATCGGTCGTCTCCACGCGGACTTCGCCGCCGGCATCGCCCTCACGGCCCGGAGCCTGCGGAGGCTCGGTGACATAGCCGTCCGTCATAAGCTTCTCGACCAGCCGCTCGATAAGCGCTTCCACCTGTTCGGGAGTAAGCTTTTCGAATTCGCCGGGCGGAATCAGTTCGCCATTTTCCAGCGCTTGACGAATGGCCTCCCGCAGCATGTCGAGCGAATCTTCATTGACCGGATAGCCGCCGTAGGGGTCCTGGTAGCCGCTCTGCAGGAAGTAGTCGGAGAGCGCCCGCATCACGTCCTCGGCGGAGATGCCGAAGTCGTCATCGACGAACTGCGAGTAGCGGATCCAGCGCATGTTGGCTCAATTGAATTGACGGCGTTTGGCTGGACGCGCGGGGGGCGCGTCGTCGGGGTTATCGGGTTCCTGGCCGCGGCGGCGATCCTCAGGGGCGGCGAAGCCAAACTCCTCATTGCGGCTGATGCGGCGATGGGCGTAGAGGCCCTCCAGAATGAACTCGCCGGCGGCCGCGCGAACGGCGTCGGGCTCATTGGCGGATAGCCCCAGCGCGCGCGTTTTCTCCATCAGCCCATCGATGGGCAGTAGCTGCTCCAGCAGCGCCGCGGAACTGGTGGCGGCGTCCACTTTCAGCGCGCCGCCGCGCTCGAAATACTTCACCGTCATCCCGACGTTGACGCCTTCAAAATAGTTGCTGTACACGCGGCCCACGGCCATCCGGATCAGTTCCCGCGCCACCGCCTCGCCGCCCTTCAGTTCGCCTTCGTATTCCAGTTCGATCTTGCCGGTAATCGACGGCAGCGCGCTGTAAATATCGGCCACGCGGGGGACGGCCTCGGTCTCGGCGTTTTGAATGGCGCGGCGCTCGGCATTGGAGACCGCATTTTCCAGCACCGAGATCGGGAGGCGTTGCGAGACGCCGGAGCGCTTGTCGATCTTCTTGTCATCGCGGGCCAGGAAGGCAATGGCTTCCACCACTTCACGGACGTATTTGGGCACGATCACGCGAGCCGCGTTCGAGCGGGCGGTCCACGCTTCCTGCGCGGTGATGGCCATGCCCTGTTCGAGCGTGCCTGGATAATGCGTGCGGATCTCGCTGCCGATTCGATCCTTGAGCGGGGTGATAATCTTGCCGCGGGCCGTGTAGTCTTCCGGATTCGCAGTGAATATCAGCAGCACGTCCAGCGGCAGCCGGACCGGAAAGCCTTTGATCTGCACGTCGCCTTCCTGCATGATGTTGAACAGGCCGACCTGAATCTTGCCTGCCAGATCCGGCAGTTCGTTGATCGCGAATATGCCGCGATTCGCGCGCGGCAGCAGCCCGTAATGGATGTTGAGTTCGCTGCCGATATCGTGGCCTTGCCGGGCGGCTTTGATGGGGTCGATGTCGCCGATCATGTCGGCAATCGTGACGTCCGGCGTCGCCAGTTTTTCGATGTAGCGATCCTCGCGCCCTAGCCACGCAATGGGAGTGGCATCGCCGAGCGAAGCGATCTGCCCGCGGCCAAAGGCGGAAACGGGCGCCAGCGGATGATCTCTGATTTCGGAGCCCGCAATATACGGCGTCTCCTCATCGAGCAGCGTGGTCAGCATTCGGATCAGTCGCGTCTTGGCTTGCCCCCGCAGGCCCAGCAGGATGAAGTTGTGACGCGAAAGCAGCGCGTTGACGACTTGGGGAATCACCGTGTCGTCATAGCCGTGGAGGCCTGGAAAAAGGGCGACGCCGTCGCGAAGCCGGGCGATGAGATTTTCCCGGATTTCTTCTTTCACCGAACGCGATGGGTGGCGGCGCTCTGCCCAGACGCTGTTTTTCAGTTCACCCAAAGTCGACGGTAGTAATTCCCCGGAAGCCAAGCGATTTCCCCTCCAATGGCGATTGTACCAGCCGAAGGGACTACCCGGATTGGACAAACTCCTGATAGAATCCGCCATACACCTCGTAACGGTGGCAAAACGCTGATAATGGCGTTTTGCCGGAAAAGTAAAAGAACGATTTTAATGCCGACTGACCTGCCCGAAGTAGAGTATCAGCGCTTCTGGAAGCGCTTACAGCAAATTGGTTTGAACGCCTACGAGGCGCGCAGCTACCTGGTCCTGGTAGGGCATCCGAAGTTCAAAGCGTTGGAACTCGCCGCGCGATCGCATGTGCCGAGGCAGAAAATTTACGAAGTTCTGGATTCGTTGGTGGAAAAGGGTTTCGCGCAGGTCGTGCGGGAGAAGACGAAGCTGTTTTCCGCCGTCGAGCCATCGCTGGCCATCCCGGCTTATTTCGCCCGGCGGGCGCAGCATTTGCAGCAGGAGTTGACCGAGCAATCGCGTTTTGCGACTGACCTGCTGGAGGACTTGAACACCTCTTATTCCGAAGGGCAGGGAGGCCGCGGAACATTGGATTTCCTGCGGATTGTCACCGAACCGCTGCAGACCGCGGCCGAGTACCGGCGGATGATCGGCGAAGTGGGGAGCGAATATTTGGAGTTTTCGCGGCCGCCGTACGCGGTGGATCCGTTGAATGACGACCTGGTGAAATCGGCGCGTCAACGCGGCGTCCGGTGTCGGCTGCTGGTGGAGGTGGGCACGCTGGACGACGAGCATCGCCGGCGGCTGATGGAGTTTATCGACATTGGAGTAGAGGTAAGCCAGGTGCCGTCGCTGCCGTTGAAGCTGGCGATGTTTGACTGTAAGCGGGGAATGATTGCGCTGCTGGACCCGGTGATCACCCGGCCAACGTGGACGGCGGTGGTGTTTGATCACGGCGGTTTGGCAGAGGCGATGCAGGGGTTGTTCGAGGATTATTGGCGGCGGTCGATTGCGATGCCGCGGCGCGGGTGAGCGGGCGCCGGTCGCGATTGGTGCTGCCGAGCCGCGACCGTAGCTACGGAGCCGCGACCGTAAGGGAGCGGTTTTCGCGGTCACAGAACTAGCGTTCGCGGGTTTCGGGAGCGCCGGTGCCCTTCCGCGCCCTTACTTCACGGACCGCGTAGATGCGGCGTCCCTGGCTTTCAAAGTAAGTGCGGATAAGCACTTCGCCCAGAAATCCGGTGCAGAAAAAAATCAATCCGGCCAATAGCAGCAGCCCTCCGGCCAATAGCAGAGGGCCGTGTTGCGCTATCAGATCCCGCTCCATAAAGAGTAACTTGTAGACAAACAAGTAGCCCAAAATCATTCCGCCGGATCCAAGTCCAATGAGTCCGTATTTACCGAAGAAATGCATCGGCCGAGTGAAGTAAGTCAGTAGAAAACGGATCGTGATGATATCGAAGAAGACTTTGAAGGTCCGGCTGAGCCCGTAGTGGGACCGGCCGGCGCCGCGAGGCACGTTCTTTATGGGCACTTCGATGATCCTGGCGCCGTAGAAACTGGCCAATGCGGGTATAAAGCGGTGCAGTTCCCCGTAGAGATTGATGTCTTTCAGTATCTCGGCGCGATAGGCCTTGAAAGTGGTTCCAAAGTCGTGCAATTCGACGCCGCTCGCTTTTTTCATGAGCCAGTTGGCGATCCGGGACGGGATCTTGCGCGTGACGGCGTTATCGATCCGGTTCTTGCGCCATCCGCTGGCGATGTCATAGCCTTGATCGATTTTTTCGAGCAGCGATGGGATGTCTTCCGGTTCATGCTGCAGGTCGCCGTCGAGAGAGATGATGACGGCTCCGGCGGCTTCATCGAAGCCGGCTGCGAGCGCCGCGGTCTGGCCGAAGTTGCGGCGAAGACGAATGACTTTCAGGCGCGCGTCGGTTTCGACGAGGTTGGCAAGAAGGTCGAAGGAGCGGTCGGAGGAGGCGTCGTCGATAAAGATGATTTCGTACTTGCGTCCGATGGCCTCCAGCACGCGGGTCAGCCGGTCGTAGAGCGGCAGGATCGCCGGCTCCTCGTTGTGAATGGGGATGACGATCGACAGCGAGGGCGGGGACATGCTTTCAGTGTAACGCCGCCAGCCGGGTATATGTTATCATTGGGATTCACGCGCTTTGCGGGCCCGTAGCTCAGTTGGTTAGAGCGCTACCTTGACACGGTAGAGGTCTCCGGTTCGAGTCCGGGCGGGCCCACCATTTTGTTTTAGAAGTTTTAGTGCCGGGAAGTAGCGCAAGGCCCGGTGCCCGCCAATACTGAGGGATTGAGGCTGTCCGGTCCGGCGATGGGCATGGAGTGAGGGTGGCTTGCTTTTGGCCGTTCCGCCGTTGATTCCGCGCTAGCGGATCCTCTGCGTATGATAAACTTCCTGTCCGATGCGAGTTTCCATTTTTGCGATTTTGTTTCCGGTTGTTTGCGCCGTCGCCGCGGGTGAGGATTGGACCCGGTTTCGTGGTCCAAACGGCTCCGGTGTGGCCGTTGGCGCGGGTTATCCGGCGGCGTTCAAGAAGGACGCCAATGTCGTGTGGCGGACCCCCGTTCGGTCCGGAAAATCGTCGCCGATTCTGACGGCGAAACATGTCTTCCTGACGGGTTTCGCCGACGGTAAATTGTATACCCAATGCTTCGACCGGCAGACCGGTAAATTGCTTTGGGAACGCAGCGTGGACAGAGCGCATAGCTTGCTGGCGAACCGGCTGAATCACCCTGCCGCCATCACGCCGGTCAGCGATGGCGAGAATGTATTCTCATTCTTTAAGGACTACGGATTTGTCGCTTACGACGCGACAGGCAATGTGCGCTGGAAGGCTCCGATGGGTCCGTTTCATACTGCGATGGGGCTGGGGGCGGCACCGATTCTGGCGGGGCCAAATGTGGTTCTGCTGGCCGATCAGGTGGAAGGTTCGTTCGTGGCGGGGCTCGACCGGAAAAACGGGGAATTGCGCTGGAAGGCGGCCCGGGATGAGGGGGAGGGTTGGGGCACGCCGTTGTTTTTAGACACGGTGAAGCGGACACCGTATGTTTTGACTGCCAGCCGCGGACAGTTCGGCGCTTATACAGTTGGCGACGGCAAACGAGTGTCCACGCTGCGCGGGCTACCGACCACCGTTGTCGGCAGTCCGGTAATTGATAATGGCGTTTTGTATGTGCAGGGCTACGGGTCCGACGAGCCAGCGCCGTTTGCCTCGCGGCTGGCGGCGCTTGACAAGAATCATGACGGCCAGTTAACGCGGGATGAGTATTTGGATGATGCCTTTTTGACTGGTATTGCGAAGTATGTGGGTAACCGGGATATGGTGATCACGGAGGCCGAGTGGCTTGCCAAGCAGAAGGAAGTACTTGGCCCAAATTGCCTGGTTGCGTATCAATTGGAATATGACGCGGAGGGTAAACCCGCGCCCCGTGAGTTATGGCGTTATGAGAAGAGCTTCACGGGAGTAATTCCGACGCCGCTGATATATCAAGGGGTGCTTTACTTTGTGAAGAACGGTGGCATCCTGACGGCGTTGGACGCCAAGACCGGCGCGGTGTTGAAGACAGGGCGGGTGGCGGGAGCACTGGGCGGTTACTCGTCGTCTCCGGTGGCGGCGGATGGGAAGATATATCTGGCCAGCGAGGATGGAAATGTAGCGGTTGTACAGGCGGGCGCGGCGTGGGAGGTATTGTCCACAACGAGTCTTGGTGAAAGTTGTTATGCCACGCCGGCGTTATCTGAAGGAGATATCTATTTACGGACCGACGAGGCATTGTATCGGTTTAGCGGGACCAAAAATAAGTGATTTGTTCGGCAACGGCGGCGCTTCGTTAGCCCTCCTTCGCCAAATCCGGATTCACGCAATGAAAATGGATCGGAGATTCGTCACCGCTATCACGACCGGCAAACAAGCGGCAAACGTTGCCCGCGGGTTGAGCAACCGAACACTGCGGCCACGTGCGGGGTTATTTCACTGGCCGCCCCGTCCCTGGCGCGGAAATGCTGGAGCTTTTGCGTTCGGGCCGGAGCCTGATTACTGGGCCGCCCGGCGTGACAGTTGAGTCCGGTCTCAAGCATTTGAGGGCGACGCACGCCACCGCCGCGCTGCAACGGGCGACGGAGCGGAAGGCCAGGCAGGCAGCGCCGCTTTCCATTTCGCGGTAAGCTACATTACTTGTTCACATCCATTCGCTTTCGCCTCAGCGTGATGATGCTCCTGGAATATATGGTCTGGGGAGCGTGGTATCCGGATTTCTCGGCGTACCTGGGAAAAGCGCTGCGATTTTCCGACGGTCAGATCGGCGCTATTTACGCGCTGCTGCCGATTGGCTGCATGGTCGCGCCGTTCTTCGCCGGTCAACTGGCTGACCGGTTTATGCCGACCAACCGGCTGTTGGCGATTCTACATCTGGCCGGCGCGGTGCCCCTCTACCTGATGGCGTCGGCCAATGATTACGACGGGGTTTGGCAATGGATGCTGCTGTGGGCGCTGCTCTATGGCCCGACGCTGGCGCTGACCAACTCCATTTGTTTCCACCATCTGCCCGCGGCGGAGGGAGAATTCGGCTTGGTGCGTGTGTGGGGCACGATCGGTTGGATCGCTGTTGGCCTGCTGCTGGGAGTGGCGTTGCGGGAGTGGCTGCCGGGTCTGGCTGGCCGTTTGGGCGGGTTCGACGGGATGTGGCTCGCCTTCGTTCTGTCACTGCTGCTGGGGCTGTTCTGCCTGACGCTGCCGCATACGCCGCCGGCGCGCAAGAACGATAGTCCGCTGGCGTTCCTTGGGGCGCTGCAATTGCTGAAGAACCGCGAGTTCGCGATTTTTTTGGGCTTGGCTTTCGTGGTGGCGACGGAACTGATGTTCTACTTCATTCTCACCGGCCCGTTCCTGTATTCCATTGGTCTGCCTGAGGGTCAAGCGCCGGCTTGGATGGCGATAGCGCAGGCGGCTGAAATACTGACGATGATCCTGCTGCCGAAAATGCTCAAAAAATGGGGCATTCGCGGGACCATGGCGATCGGGATCCTGGCGTGGCCGGTGCGCTACGCCGTGTTCGCGCTGGGCGGGCCGCTGTGGCTGGTGCTGGCGTCGTTGACGCTGCACGGGATCTGCTACGTCTGCTTTTTCACGGCGTCCTACATCTATGTCGATGAGGTTGCGGGGCCGGAAATACGCGCGTCGGCGCAGGGGCTTATCGCCTTTGTTTTGCTGGGCGCAGGGATGGTGGTTGGGAGTTGGTTTGCCGGTTATATCGCAGGGATGTTCAAGGACGACTACACGAAAATATTCATGGTTCCGTTGGTGTTGACCGTAGCGTGCGCCGTGATTTTCATGGCGTTGTTCAGGCCGAAAGCACGGACGGCTTAACGCAAAAACCCGTGTCACTCCGTGTCAGGCACCTATTTCGCAAGATCCAATCACTGCTGCAGCGATAAAAGTGTCTCGCCGAGGATGGCCGCGGCGTCGGCGCGGTTGACGCCGATGCGGGCCAGCACTTCGGTCTGCGCGGTGAATACCGGGTGGACCCAGCCGCGGGGAAAAAAAGAAGAATCGGTGCCGAAGAGCAGACGGCGCGGCCCGGCGACGGCGAGCGCCTGGCGAAAGACCGCTTCCAGATCGGGCGCGCCGGCCGCGTATTTGGTCCAGTTATTGGAACTGGACGTATCCAGATAGATGTTGGGACAAAGGTCGGCGAGCATCAGCGCCTCGCGGAAGAAGCCGGCGCCGAAATGGGGAATCACGAACCGGACGCCCGGGTGGCGTAGCGCTACATTATGCAGATCCAGCGGGTTGGAAAAGCGCATGTCGAAGGGGGAGGGAAGTCCGAGCCGCTTTCGCACGCCAACGCTGAGCACCCCGCAGTGTACGAAAACATTGCGCCCGGCGGCCAATGGCCAAAGGAGTTCCAACCGCTCGTCGGCTACTGAGTAGCGATGCATGGCCGGGAACAAACAGACGGTGTGAAGGCCGGCGGCGAAGGCCGATTGGAGACGCGCAGCGGCGTCCGGCGCCAGCGGGTTCAATAGAAACTGGCCGTGAAGGCGCTCGGGGTGCCTGGCGACGGCGCGGGCCACGGATTCTTCATCGCCCGGCATGCTGGCGATGATCGCCGCCGAGGTAACGCCGTGCCGGTCAAGCTCGGTCACCCAGCGATCGGCCAATAATTCCGGTTCCGCCGCCGGCGCTTCCCATTCTAATTGAGCGGCAACTTCGGCCACGTCGCGCCCGCCCGTCAATAGGCTAAAAAACCGGTGCGAAAAGAAATGCACATGGGCATCGCGGACAGTTAGGTCTCCCCACGGCGTCTGCACGATTTACGCTCTGGCCCCGAAGGCGTTGCCGTTGGCGTTGAATCGGGTAATTCCGGCGGACAATGCCAGTTGCGTCAGGCCGGCAACGTTGTTGACGCGGAGCTTTTTCATCATCGTCTTGCGATAGCTCCGGACGGTTTGCAGGCCGAGATCGAGCATGACCGCGATCTCCTTGCTCGTCTTTCCTTCAGCCACCAGGCGCAGGACCTGCAGTTCCCGGGGGGAAAGCCCATCGAGCATCGCCGGCACCGGCTTGGATTCCATATCGCCGCGTTGAATCCGGACCAGCAGTTTCTCCGAAACTTGCGGGCTCAAGTAAAAGCCGCCTTTGGCCACGGTCCGCAGCGCGTCCACCAGATCGACGTCGGACGCCTTCTTCAATACGAAAGCGCGGGCGCCGCTGCGAATCGCGCTCACCACCGAGTGTTCATCATCGTACATCGAGAGGATGATGACCTTCGCATCGGGCGAGTGCCGCAGGATTTCCGTAGTCGCTTCGACCCCGTTCAAGCCCTGGAGTCCGATATCCATCACGACGACATCGGGGTTTAGTTTCTTGCAGAATTGCACTGCGTCGGTGCCGTTGTCAGTTTCGCCAACGACGACGAAATCACCATCGACCCGCAGGATGGCCTTGATGCCATCGCGGAGAATTTTGTGGTCGTCGACGAGCAGGACGTTGAAGGGCATATTTTGTCCGGCGGTGTTGCCCGGAGGAACCATCCCGCCTCAAATTGGTTGGATCTTAATGATTGTACCCCTTCTGCGGATAGACTCAATACGCAAATGCAGGTTAGCGATACCCGCATACGATTCCATCAGGATCAGTCCTGTGCCTGGCGGGTGGAGCCGGGTCTTTTTTGGGTTAAAACCGCGGCCGCGGTGGGACACTTCGGCTTCAAGGCCGGTTCTTGTCATTGCGACGCGCACTGCCGCCGCGTTGGGGCCTGCGTGCTCATGCAAAAGCCGCGCCACTTCCGCGGCGCGGCTCTCTTTTTCAAGCAACATGGCGGCCAATCTGTCGACGGTGGCCGGCCTCTCGCGAGAAACTCGTGCCAACCGGACTCGGCCGGGGCCGGGAGCGGCGGCGGGGTTAGTGCCGCGGCCGCTCCTTTTGCTTGGCGGGTTCGCCGCCCGTAGGAGCCGTGCCTTCTCAGGCTTTGCGCTCCATTCGTGGCTACTTTCTGGCCAGCGCTTTCCGCGCGGTTACAGCCACGTCTTTGCCGGTCATTTTGTAGTGGACCAGCACCTCTTCCGGCGTCCCGCTTTCGGCGTAATAGTCACCCATGCCGTGGAACTCCATCACGCACGGATTGGTCTCGCAGACAACCTGGGCCACTCTCACGCCAAGGCCGCAACTGGTGAAATGCTCTTCGGCAACGACGATGCAGCCGGTGTTTTTGGCCGCATTGGCGATGGCTTCGCGGTCAATCGGCTTAATGGTATGGATGTCGATGACGCCGGCAGAGACGCCTTCGTCCTCCAGAATCGCGGCGGCGCGAATACACTCGGCGACCATCAAACCGGTGGAAATCAGCGTGATGTCCTTGCCTTCAATCAGCGTGATCGCTTTGCCCAATTCGAACTTTTGGCCAGGCGCGTAGATCGCCGGCACCTTCACGCGACCGGCGCGGAGGAAGATGGGGCCGTCGTGATAAGCGGCCAGTTTCACGAGCTCAAACGTCGCCACTTCATCGGCCGGGCTGATGACTGTGAATCCGGCGAGCGAACAGGCCAGACTCAAATCTTCCACCGACATTTGCGACGGACCATCTTCGCCGATCGAAATGCCGCTGTGGGTGCCAACCACTTTCAGCGGAATCTGCGAATAGGCGACATTGACCCGTAACTGCTCAAATCCTTTGTTCAGAACGAAGGCGGAGAAGCTGGCGACAAAAGCGATTTTGCCGCTCGAGGCGAGTCCCGCGCCGATGGAAACCATGTTTGCCTCGGCGATGCCGCAGGAGAAAAACCGTTCGGGAAATTCCTTCGCGAAGAGGTGGGTAAATGTCGACTTAGACAAGTCAGCGTCGCAGACGACGACGTTGGAATCGGCTTTGCCGAGTTCAACCAGCGCCTTGCCAAACGCCTCGCGGGTGGCCGCGCCGAGCTTCAATTCAAACCTATCTTTCACGCTCATGCGCCGATCTCCTGCAATGCTTTCTCAACTTCGTCTGTGGTCGGCGCTACGCCGTGGAACTTCGGATTATTTTCCATGAAGGAAACGCCCTTGCCCTTGATCGTGTGGGCAATCAACACCGTCGGTTTTCCCTTCATCGCGGCGGCATCGGCAAACGCCTGCTGCAACGCGGCGATGTCATGGCCGTCCAATTCAATCACGTTCCAGCCGAAGGACCGCCATTTGTCCGTTAGCGGCGCGACATCCATGATGTCCTTCACAAACCCGTCCAACTGAATCTTGTTGTAGTCCACAATCGTGACAATATTGTCGACCTTGTGGAACCCGCCGTACATGGCGGCTTCCCATATCTGTCCCTCTTGAATTTCCCCATCGCCGAGCATAACGAAGACGCGAGTCGGCGACTTATCCAATCGCGCCGCTTCGGCCATTCCCAGGCCCAGCGACAATCCCACTCCCAACGAACCCGTTGAGGCCTCAAACGCCGGAATGAACCGCCGGTCCGGATGCCCCTGATAGATGGAGCCCAAGCTGCGAAGGGTGTTCAGGCTGTCGGCCGGCGTATACCCGGCTTCGGCAAAAACAGCGTAGATCACCGGCGCGGCGTGACCTTTGGAGAGGATAAAGCGGTCCCGCTCGGGCCACTTCGGATTCGCCGGATCGTGACGCATCACGTCGAAATACAGCGTAACCAGTGTTTCCACCGCCGATAATGACCCGCCGGGGTGCCCCGACTTCGCGGCACCGATCATGGTAACAATGTGGCGGCGCACCCGTTTGGCGATCGCTTGCAATTCGCCAATATCGCTCGTTTTTTGCATAACTTCTCTCTACTTTAGCACTTGCCAACGCCGTTACTGAGCCGCGACCGTGAGGGAGCCGGAGCGAAATTACTTACTGCCCGCGCCGTTACCGAGCCGCGACCGTGAGGGAGCCGGAGCGGAATTACTTACTGCCGACGCCGTTACCGAGCCGCGACCGTGAGGGAGCCGGAGCGAAATTACTTACTGCCGACGCCGTTACCGAGCCGCGACCGTAAGGGAGCCGGAGCGAAATTACTTACCTCGCTATATTTAGAAACCCTGGACCTGCATTACCATGAAGCAGAGACTAATCGGAGGCATCATGCGAGCGACCATTCTTCTGTTCATTTCGGCTGGACTTTCCATCGCGCAACCCGCCGCGGATTCCGCATCCCATTGCGTGGTAATTAGCGAAGGCGCCCCGGCGCTGCCCGCCCAATTATTGGAAGGCCAAGGGAAGATTGATTTCCCCATTACGACGGCCAATCCCGAGGCGCGCAAGTTCTTTGAACAAGGCGTGGCGCAAATGCACTCCTTCTGGGCCAGGGAAGCCGAGCGCAGTTTCCTGCAGGCCGCCAAGCTCGATCCGGCCGCCCCGATGCCCTGGTGGGGCGTAGCCATGGTTGCCGCCGGCGATTTCCGGCCGCATTTCCAGCTCGTCCGCGATAAACATTTGCCCGGTACCTTACCCGCCACGCCGAATGCCAAACGCTCACTGGCCGCGGCTCGCCGGGCGCGGGAATTGGCGGCGGTCCCCGGTCAGGCAACGGAGACGGAAAAGCTGTTTATTGACGCCATCTGGGCACGCCGCAATCCGGATTCTCCCGATCCCGATGCCGCCTACACCGCCGGGATTCGGCGCGTCATCGCCGCCAATCCGAAAGATCCCGAGGCCCGAACTTATCTCGCTCTGCATTTGATGGACGGGTTTAACACCCCGGCCAGGGAGCCGCGTCCCGGCAGTATGGAAGCCGTGGAACTCCTGCGTCAGTTGACGCGCGAATTTCCTGGCCATCCAGGCGCGCATCACTTTGTGATTCATGGCTGGGAAGGGTCGAACTTTGCCAAAGACGCCTGGGAGAGCTGCAAACAGTATGCCGCGCTGGTTCCCAACATCCCCCACGCTTTGCACATGCCGGGCCACATTTACGCGCAGACAGGCAAGTTGAAGGAGGCGCAGGCGGCCTTCACCGCCGCCGCCGTTCTGGAGCGGAAATTCATGGCCGCCGATAAGGAATACGGCAACGGACACCATGGCCACAATATCCACTTTCTGTCTGTCGCTCTGGCTGCCGATGGGCAGTTTGACGCCGCCTTCGCCGCCGCGAAGGAACTGCTGGGGCTCGCCGAAACGGACAAGGAAAAAAAGACGCCAGACGCCCATCGCACGGCCTTTCGGCAAGGTTCGTTTGCGATGGTCCGGTCGCTGGTCTGGGCCGAAAAGTGGGACGAGATTCTCACCGGATCCCTGCTTCCGGAACTGACCACGCCGCGCGAAAAATTCTGGCGCCACTGGGCACGCGGCCTCGCCTTTAGCGCAAAGAAAGACGTGACCGCCGCGACCGCGGAGTTAGCGGCGATGCGGGCCGTCCAACTCGATTTTGAGAAACAGGTTAAGGCGTCTCCGCCGAGGGAATTCGGTGTGGCCATGCAGGAATTGCAGGGCTTCATCGATCTGGCACAAGGAAAATCGAAGCGTGCCTGGAAAGTGTTAGAGTCAGCCTCGAAAGCGGAACGGGCGCTTCGATACAATGAACCGCCAATCTATCCCCGGCCGGTGGCCGAAGCTTGGGGGCAGGCCGCGCTTCGCTCCGGAAATCGGAAGCTCGCCGAAAAGGTCTTCCGCATCGCGCTCCACGAAATGCCGGAAAGCCGGATTCCGCTCGAGGGTTTGCGGCAATTGACCACCCGTCGGCAGGATGGCCAGGTTTCCGGCGGAAACTAAAAACATGGGAAGGGTGCGGATCGCCGGCGCGGGATTGGCCGGGTCCGCCGCGGCAATCGCCGCCATCAAAGCCGGGGCTCCCGTTTGCATGTGGGATCCGTCCAGAATCCCTAAACACAAGGTCTGCGGCGAGTTCCTGACGCCTGAAATCGGTCCGGTTTTGCGACGGTTGGGGTTATGGGAGCAATTCCTGGCCGCCAATCCCGCGCGCATGACCCGAATCCGGCTCATCTTCGGTTCCAACGCAGCCGAAAGCCGGCTTCCGGAACCCGCCTTCGGGCTGAGCCGATTCCGCCTGGATGCCCTCATGCGGGACGAAGCCGAGCGCCGAGGCGCCGAATGCATTGTCGAACGGGTTCCGGGCCGCGTGGACGTCCTCGCGCACGGCCGCCAATTCGCGGCCACCGGTAACGACCGGCTTTTCGGCTTCAAGGCCCACTTCCGCGGCCCGGCCAGTGACGCCGTCGAACTCTATTTCTTCGATGATTTCTACGTTGGCGTGAATTCAGTAGAGGACGGACTCAGCAATGTGTGCGGCATGGGATCGGAAGCCGGGTTGCGCCGCTTCGGGTTCGATTATGACTCGCTGACCGCGACTCATCCAGCCTTGGCTGAGCGGCTGAAACCCATGCGGCGGACGATGGAATGGCTGACCACCGGACCGCTGGTGTATCAGTCCCGGCTGCATGACTCATCAGCCCAGGAATTCCTCGCCGGCGACGCTTTGCAGTTTGTCGACCCCTTCACCGGAACCGGAATGACCATCGCGATTTGGACCGGCGCGCTGGTCGGCCAGTATGCGGCTGAAAATCGACCGGCGTCCGAATACTACAAAACGGTTCGCGACGGAATCGCCACGCAATATCAGTGGTGCGGGTTATTGCGCGCCGCGATGCAGAAGCGCTGGCCAATGCGCTTGGCGCCGCTGATTCCCCCCGCCTGGCTTTACGCGCTGACGCGGCCAAAATTAGAAAGCCGGTGAGCACTCGGAGGAGGATGCTCACCGGCTGGCCGCAAAGTTCCGCGCAAGCGGATCAGCCGACCTAAGTCGCAAAATGGCGGGAGGAGCCGCGCCTCAGTGAGGAGGCGACGCTACCCTGTTTCTATACTACCCCTGATTTATCAAATTGGGTAGGACTCTTAAATGAATTGTTCACGGATTATTCACTTTCGTTGGGCGAGTAAATGGCGTAGCTGAATCAAAGTGCGGGCTGAACCAATAGCACCGTGTAGTAACCCATCATCGCAATTGTAAATATCGAAGCCACCCATAGGCTGACGGTCACCCAGGTTCGCGGGTAAACCTCCTTCGGCATGTGCTTGTGACGCAGATAAAGTGTTCCGATAGCTATAACGGGCAACATCATTGCTTGCGCGACCCCGCCGATCTTCACCATGGCGCTGGGATCCACCTTAAGAAAATACAATCCAACGGGGATCAGCAGCAACCCGACCACAAACCGCTTCCGCCACATGACGCGGGTTTGGTAGTCTCCGCGGTCATAGACGCCAAGAAGGCTAACCATGTCCGCAAAAACGCGGCTATTGGCGGCCGTTGCGGCGAAAATAGTGCCATAAAGGGTCGCAATCGCGCCCGCGTAGAACAGCCACAGTGCCCACGGCCCCAAAGTCTCGGTGTACATCCGGGAGAGCACCGCGATCATCTCATCGCCTTTGGGCAGCAGCCCTTGAGAGTGCAACACCCCGGCGCCCAAGAGGTAAAAGGCCAGCGTGGCGACGGTGTAAATGATCATCGACGCGATGATGTCGACATTCATGACCTTAATCCAACCGTGCGCCCTGCGCCGCCAGTCCGCCGACGAATCGAGCGGCCCGGTGAAGCGCGCATACCCTTTTTCGACGCACCAGTAGGGGTACATGAACAGCTCCGCCGCGCCTACGCCGGTGATGCCGAAAACCGCGAGCGCCGTTGAGAGACCGTCTTTCGGCAATCGGAATCCGAATCCTTCCGCCAATTGCGCCCAGGAAAAATACTGCGGCTTGCTGGTGAGCATCATGGCGCAGAGCAGCGTCAACATAGTGAACAGGCCCACCTTGATCGTCGCCAGGTGTTCAATCCGCTCATAACCGCCGCCCAGCAGCAGCCAAAGCGTCCCGGCGAGCAGTACCAGCACCCAAGCGGTAACCGCCATGACCGGCATAAGCGTGTGCAACACCTGAGCCACGCCGGCGAACATCGCCCCGATCTGAAACATCGTCACCAGCACCATGAGCGCCCACATCCAAACCACCCAGCTAACGCCCAGCCGAGGGCCGGGAATCAGGTTAAAGGAGGCGAGTCCGGTCTTTCCCGTCGCAATCGTGAAGCGCCCCATTTCCGATTGGATCGCCGGTTTCAGCAGGCAACTGATGATGATGATCCACAGGGCGACATAGCCCACTTCAGCGCCAAGGGTGGTGGTGGCGATGAGCTCACCGGAGCCGACAATGGACGCGGCCAGAATCATGCCTGGGCCGATGCGTTTCAGAATGTCGAAAAATGCGACAGGCGGTTCGGCGACGTCTTCGGTGTGGTAGGCGTACGGATCTTTAATCGCGGGCGGTGAGGGTTGCGGGCGGACTTCGGAAGACATCCTCGTTACTGTATCGCGTTTCGGCGGGCGGGGTCGAGAAAGGCCCGGTCGCCGCGCAGCGTCTCGATGCCATCGACGGCGGCGACCAGGCGCCCA
>SHUN01000006.1 GCA_009697495.1 Bryobacterales bacterium
CACGTTTCCACCGGCGACGCCATCGGAGTCAACTTCGACGACGGCACCAATGCCTCTTCATACCCCAATATCTCCGCCGCCAACTCCGCCGTTTGCCGCGCCCGTAAATACGGACTCGTCACGATTATCGCCGGCGCAACTCCCGCCGTCTTGGCCCGCTTCAGTATCTCGCGCAGCCGCTTAATCCCCTCCGGAGTCAACGCCCGTTTGGCATCCGCCTGTCCAGGACGAGGGTCCTCGGCGATGCCATGCCGCAGCAGGTAAATTTGCAGGGTGTGTCGAAACACCCTAATATTCTGTCATACTCTCTCCTTTCCCATGCTCGACGCCCTAAAACGTTACAATTGGCCCATCCTCGCCGCCGGTGCCGCCCTCGCCGCCAGCGTCGCCTCCATCGCCGTTTCCCAGATTTGCCTTGGCGTCGCCATCCTCCTCACCATCCGCCAATGGCGTCACGCAAAATACCCCCCAGGGGCATCCCTCCTCCTCTTTTTCTTCGCCTGGACCCTCCTCGCCGCCTCCCTCTCCAATACCCCCATCGCCGCCTTCCCCCAAATCAAGAAATTCTTCGTCTACCTTATCGTCCCCTGCCTCGCCGCCGCCTACAATGGACCCGATTCCGCCAAAAACATCCTCACCGCCCTCGGCGCCGCCGGCACCCTCTCCGCCCTCTGGAGCCTCCTCCAATACGCCAAAACATTCTCCGCCGCCCAAGCCGCCGGCCTCGATTTCACCACCGCCTACGTCGCCGACCGCATCACCGGCTTCATGTCCCATTGGATGACCTTCGGCGGCACCATGATGACCGTCTTTCTCCTCGGCCTCGCCTACACTCTCTTCAACAAACCCATCCGCTGGCGCGTCCCCGCCGCCCTCATTTTCATCGCCGCCGCCCTCTTCCTCGGCTGGACCCGCGGCATCTGGATCGGCACCTTCGCCGGCGCTCTCTACCTCATTTGGTTCTGGCGCAAATCCTTCGTCCTAGCCCTGCCAATACTAGCGATTGCCGCCGTCGCCGTCATGCCGCAACCCGAAAAGGACCGCGTCCTCTCCATCGTCAAACCCCGCGGCAATACCGACTCGAACAGCCACCGCGCGGCCCTCTTCTTCACCGGCCTCGCGATGATCCAAGCCCACCCCCTCATCGGTGTCGGCCCCGAACAAGTCGAACGCAACTTCGAGCACTACGCCCCCGAAGACATCCCCCGGCCTTTCCCCCGCGCCTGGTGGTACGGGCACCTCCACAACATCTATATCCAATTTTCCGCCGACCGCGGCATCCCCGCCATGCTCGCCATCATCGGCTTCTTTTTCTGGTCTACCTGGACCATCGCCCGCGCCGCGGTCCGGGCCGGCACCGACCGCAAGTGGATGCTCCACGGCATCGCCGCCGTCTCCATCGGCATCCTCGTCACTGGCATCTTCGAACACAACCTGGCCGACAGCGAAATCCTAATGCTCGCCCTCGGCCTCATCACACTCGGTGGCAGCCTTGCCGCCGATCAGTGTACTATACCGGTATAGGGTATACGAATATGTCAACCATAAATCTCAAAATCGAAGGCATGCACTGCGAAGCCTGCGTCAACCGCGTCAAACGCGCCCTCGAACGCGTCGAAGACATAAAAATCAAAGAAGTCCATATAGGATCGGCTTCCATCGAGACCCTCAACGTCGAAGCCGCCATCGCCGCCGTCACCAAAGCCGGCTACCCCGCCCATAAATAGTGGCACACACCTATTTCCATATCCACGGCATGTCCTGCGCCGCCTGCGTCGGCCACGTAGAGCGCGCCCTCACCCAAGTCGCAGGCGTCGCCACAGCCCAGGTCAACCTCCTCGCCAACGAAGCCACTGTCACCTTCGACCCCGCAATCACCAACGAAACCGTCTTGAAACAAGCCGTCGAAGACGCCGGCTACACCGCCGAAAATTCCGCCCCCCCCGACGAATACCCCGCCGTTCGCCGCCGCGCCTTCCTCTCGCTAGCTCTCGGTTTCGCCGCCATGGCCGCCATGCCTTTCACCGGCCACGACTCCACCGCCGCCCGCTACGCTCAACTCGCCGCCGCCATTTTCGTCATGGCCGGCCCCGGCCGCGAATACTACGTTAACGCAGCCAACCGCCGCCTCGACATGAGTACCCTCATCGCCGTCGGCACCGGCTCTGCCTTTCTCTACTCCCTCGCCGCCACCCTCGCCCCCCACCGCTTCCACTCCAGCGGCCTCATGCCCGATGTCTATTACGAAGCCGTCATCTTCATCATCGCCTTAGTCCTCACCGGCCGCATGTTCGAGGTCCGCGCCCGCCGCGAAACCGCCGCCGCGCTCAGCAAACTTGCCGAACTCCAACCCGCCACCGCCACCATCCTCCGCGACAACCAGCCCATCGAACTGCCCATCAACCAAGTCCAAAACGGCGACATCGCCATCCTCAAACCCGGCGACCGCATCCCCGTCGATGGCCTCATCGATTCCGGCGAATCCGCCGTCGACGAGTCCATGCTCACCGGCGAGCCAATCCCCATCCAAAAACGTCCCGGAGACCGCCTCTCCGCCGGCACCATCAACGGCCTCGGCTCCCTGCATCTAAAAGTAACCGCCACCGGACAAGCCACTGTTCTCGCCCAAATCGGACGCATGATGCGCGACGCCCAGTCCTCCCGCGCGCCCCTCCAAAAACGAGCCGATCAAGTCAGCGCCGTCTTCGTCCCCGCCATCCTCATCATTGCCGCTGTCACGTTCTGCGCCTGGCTCCTCAACGGCGCTGAAACCGCCCGCGCCCTCTCCGCCGCCGTCGCCGTGCTCATCATCGCCTGCCCCTGCGCCATGGGCCTTGCCATCCCCGCCGCCGTCATGGTCGCCACCGGCCGCGCCGCCTCCCTCGGCGTGCTAATCAAAGGCGGCGAAGCCCTCGAACGCCTCGCACACATCCAAACCGTCGTCCTCGACAAAACCGGCACCATCACCCTGGGCCGCCCCGAAGTCACCCGCTACACCGGCACCGCTGAAGACCTCCCCCTCATCGCCGCCCTCGAAGCCGCCTCCGAACACCCCCTCGCTCAAAGCATCGTCCGCTACGCCAACGCCACTCTCCCCCCAGTCACCAACTTCCAGTCCACCCCCGGCCAAGGCGCGACCGGCACAGTCAATGGCCGCGAGGTAAAAGCCGGCCGCCCCGCCTGGCTCGGCAGCGCCGAAGACGCCGCCATCGCCGCCACCATCGACAACCGTCCCGCCGGCGCATTCGACGTTGACGATCCCATTAAGCCAAGCGCAAAAGCCGCCATTGAAGCCCTCCAAACCATGGGCCTCGAAGTAGTCATGCTCACCGGCGACCGCCTTTCCGCCGCCCGCAGGGTCGCCCAGGCCGTAGGCATATCGGACATTACAGCCGAAGTCCTCCCCGCCGGAAAACTGGACGCCATCCGCGCCCGCCAGGCCAATGGCCGCAAGGTGGCGATGGTCGGTGACGGCGTCAACGACGCCCCCGCCCTGGCCCAGGCAGACGCCGGAATCGCGATGGCGTCCGGCTCCGGCATCGCCGTCGAAGCAGGCGACGTCACCCTGCTCCGCAACGATCTAACCGCCGTCGCCGCCGCCATCCGCCTCTCCAAAGCAACCGTAAAAATCATGCGCCAGAACCTCTTCTGGGCCTTCTGCTACAACGCCGCCGGCATCCCCATCGCCGCCCTCGGCCTGCTTAACCCGGTCGTGGCGAGCGCCGCCATGGCCCTCAGTTCTCTCAGCGTCCTGGCCAACAGCCTGCGCCTCCGGAGGTTCCAATAATGCGGAAAGAAGCCGCGCTCAAGCGGCTCAAGCGGATCGAAGGCCAAGTCCGCGGCGTCGCCAAAATGGTCGAAGAAGACCGCTACTGCATGGACGTCATGATGCAAATCGCCGCCGTTCAGCAAGCCCTCCGCGGCGTCAGCCGCGAACTTATGCATCAGCACCTCGAACACTGCGTCCATGACGCCGTGGCCAAGGGCGACAAGGGCCGCGAAGGCATACTTTACAAGGAAATGCTCGACCTCATCTATAAGTATTCGCGCTGAATCCTTCGCCCGAATCTACGCCGATTCCCCGCCTTCAAGCCCTTCCAGCCGTAAATGGTGAAGTTCAGCTATTCGCACCAGCGCCCGGATATGTTCGCCGTCGACGGCCTGCGCTTCCAGGATTCTTCTTATCTCCGCGTCGTTCCATTCGAACGCCTCGTCGTGATACTGCTGGCGCGCCGCCATCTCTCCTTGGATCCTGGAAATTTGTTCCTCGAATTGCTCCTGGCGCCGGACCGCCGCCTCCTGCCGCATAGCTTCCTCCGCCTGACGCTTGGCCGCCTCCTCTTGGAACTGCTCCTGGCGCATCGCCGCCGCCGCCTGACGCTTGGCCGCCTCCGCCTCGAACTGCTCCTGGCGCATCGCCGCCTGTTCCTCGAACTGCTCCTGGCGCATCGCCGCCGCCGCCTGGCGCTTGGCCTCCTCCGCCTCGAACTGCTCCTGTCGCTTGGCCGCCTGTTCCAGGATGCGCTCTATGCGGTCAAGCCGATCTCCGTTGCCATTCGTCATGTCAAGAGCCTCTCTCCCCAGCGTAGCATCGAACTCCCGCCGAACATTTCATCCCCGGTTTGCTCATAATTCCTATATGCCCTCCACAACCGGATCCGCTGGCGAGACCGATGACCATCAAATCCTCTCTACCAGTCGCAAGGCCCTAAAGATCAACCTCGACATGTCCCGCTACGGCGCCTTCGCCGAAATCGGCGCCGGTCAGGAAGTCGTTCGCTGGTTCTTCAGCGTCGGCGGCGCCGCCGGCACCATCGCCAAGTCCACCTCCGCTTACGACATGGCCATCAGCGATGCCATCTACGGACCAGGCAAGCGCTATGTCTCCCGCGAGCGACTCCAGAGCATGCTCGACTGCGAACACGCCATCATCGAAAACAATCTCGGCCCCGCCCGCGGTGACGCCACCGCTTTCTTCACTTTCGCCGACACCGTCTCGGCTCGCAACTTCCGCGGCACCAACGAATGCCACGGCTGGCTGGGCGTCAAATATCAGGTCGATCCGCGCGACCCCCATAGCCAAATTATCATTCACGTCCGCATGCTCGATACCCGGAACAGTCTCCAGCAGGACGCCTTAGGCATCGTCGGAGTCAATCTCCTCTACTCCGCTTTCTACCTTCGGCAGCAGCCCCACCTCATGCTCAAATCCTTGCTCGACAACCTCAGCACCGACCGCGTCGAGATCGACATGGTTGAGTTCTCCGGCAACGAATTCAAACACGTCGATAACCGTGCCGTCAGTCTGAAACTCGTGCAACTCGGCCTCTCCGGCGCCGCCATGTTCGGCCCCTCCGGCAACGTGCTCCAGCCCTCGGAAGTTCTTCGCAAGAAACCCGTTTTGGTCGAACGCGGCAGCTTTCGCCCCGTCACCAAAGTCAACATCGACATGATCGATTGCGCCCTCGCTCAATTCTCCGCCGACCTCGCCGTTCCACCGGAGCAGGTCGTCGATCTGATGGAAATCAATCTGCGCCAACTCCTGGTCGATGGCAAGCTCGACCTCGCCGACTTCCTCGCCCGCGCCGATTTGCTCGGTGCCGCCGGCAAAACCGTACTCGTCTCTAACTTCTTCGAATACTACCGCCTGGCCGGCTATCTCGCCCGCTACACTTCCGAGCCCATCGCCGTCGCCCTGGGCGTCCCCAGTCTCCTCGATTTATTCAAAGAGGAGTACTACAGCGCGCTCGAGGGCGGCATCCTCGAAGCCTTTGGCAAGCTCTTCACCAAGAACATGCGCATCTACGTTTATCCGTACCGTGACCCGGCCACCGGCGTCCTCCAAACCGCCAGCACGGCAGCCATTCCCGGCGATCAGCGCAATATTTTCGAGCATCTGGAAGAGCGCGGAAGGATCCAGGAAATCCAAAACTTCGACGAGAGTCTGCTCCACATCTTCTCCCGCGACGTTCTGCGCAGGATCAAGGCCGGGGACGCTGCCTGGGAGTCGATGGTTCCCCAGGAAATTGCCGCTCGCATCAAATCCCATCGCCTTTTCGGCTACACCGGAGTCGACCCGGAGAGTGCGCCGGCGCCGGCATAAAACCGAAGCTCAGCCGCTATCCCCGCGGCCCCAATCCCTCCGTCGCGGCCGGCCTCGCCCGAACGGCCACATTGGTTCTCAGGCGGGCATCAAAAAGGCTCGCAGCCACCGCTCGCCCGCCCGAAGTGTCTTCAAAACTCGGGCTGGCGATGCGCGGGGACCCTCTCACTCGCCTGCCCGGACAAAACCGGGCAGGCGCGGCAGGGTTGCCCTAACTCTCCGTCACGACCACAGTCTGCATGACGTCGCCCTGCTTGACCGCATCCACGACATCCATCCCGCTGGTCACTTTGCCGAAAACCGTGTGCTTGCCGTTCAACCACGCGCAAGGCACATGCGTTATGAAAAACTGGCTACCATTGGTTCCCGGACCCGAGTTGGCCATCGAGATCACGCCGCGATCATGCGTGTTCGCATTGCCGGCGAACTCATCCCCAAAACGATATCCTGGACCGCCCCGGCCGTTCCCTTCCGGATCGCCCGTTTGGACCATAAAGTCCGGAATCACGCGATGGAAGATGATTCCGTCGTAAAAATTGTCCCTCGCCAAAAAGACGAAGTTGTTCACGGTGTTCGGCGCCTGCGCCGCGTCCAACTGCAGCGTGATCACGCCGCGATTGGTTGTAATGGTAACCGTGTAAATCTTGGCCGGGTCAATGCCCAGGGCCGGGTAGGATGCGTATTGCTTCATAATAATTCCTCTCGTTTGGCACGTTCCAGCGCCTTGACAATATCGGAGACGTTTTGCGCCCGGTGGCGGTCCACAATCAACAGGGCGTCGTCCGTCTCCACGACCACCAGATCCCTTACGCCCACCAGCGCCACCAGCTTCTTCGGCACATCGACGTAACACCCCTCGCTGCCCACGGTCAGCACATCGGCCGACCGCAGCACGTTCGTGTGTACGCCCCGCGCCAACAACTCGTAAACAGCGTTCCAACTGCCTACATCGTTCCAACCGAACTCATCGCAGGCAATGCCGTAAACATTGTCCGATTTTTCGATAATCCCCACGTCCACCGAAACGTTCTCGCACGCCGGAAAGTGATCGGCCAGCTTCTTCTTGAACGTCCGGCTCTCGAACGCCGGCAGCTTCGCCAACGTCTCCGCCGTCGCCGGCATGTGCTGCCGCATCTCGTCCATAAAGACGCTTGCCCGCCAGAAAAACATGCCCGCGTTCCAGTAGTACGTGCCGGCGGCGACGAATGCTTTCGCCGTCTCCAGATTCGGCTTCTCCGTGAACCGCTGGACCTTCAACGGCTCCGTGCCGCCGGAGGTCACGCCGAACGGAAACTCAATGTAGCCGTAGCCGGTCTCCGCCCACCGCGGCTGTATTCCCAGCACACAAATTCGCCCCTTCCGCGCCGCGTCGAAGGCCGGCCGGACCAGCCGCAAATAACGCGCCGGTTTCTCGATAATGTGGTCCGCCGGAAATACCCCCATCACCGCGTCCGGGTCCCGCTGTTGCAACAGTTGCGCCACCAGCGCAATCGCGGCGGCAGTGTTGCGTTGCGCCGGTTCGGCGATGATCTGCGCCTTCGGCACCTCGGGCAACTGCCGGATGATCGTGTCCCGCAGAAAGTCGTTGGTGATGATCCAGATCCGCTCCGGCCCCAGCACGGGTAGCAACCGGTCCACCGTCTGTTGAATCAGCGTTCGTTCCCCGGAAAAACTCAGGACCTGCTTGGCGGAGCGCTTCCGCGACAGCGGCCAGAACCGCGTGCCCCGTCCGCCCGCCAGTATAAGGGCGTAGTAATGATCTGACTTAGCCATGACTTAGTAACTTAGTAACCCAGCGGGTAAGCCTTGATAAATTGAAACGTCCGCTTCCAGCGTGTCTTGGGAATGAAGTTCTTTATCAGGTTGATCACTTGGTCAACCGAGTATCCAGCCAGATGCTCCGTCGAAGCTTCAAACGACCACCAGATGATTAACGGCTTGCCCATGATGTTCTCACGGGGAACCAGGCCCCAGTACCGCGAATCGTCGGAATTCTCGCGGTTGTCGCCCATGCACAGGTAGAAGCCTTCCGGCACGTTGAGAACGCCGTCCTTCACGTTATCCCGCAGCATCTCCGCCCCGCGCGGGTAGACGTAGGAGGGCGACACCGTGGGAAAGTTAGCCGCGTACGGGTCCAGATTCGGCCCCGTGAACTGCGCGTACGGCTCCTCCGCCGGCTTGCCGTTCAGGATCAGCTTTTTCTCGACAAACTGGATCTTATCGCCGGGGATGCCGATCACCCGCTTCACATACGGCATGTTAATGTTCAGCGGGTAGCGGAATACCACGACATCCCCGCGCCGCACTTCCTGGTAGGGCAGAAAGTACTTGGTTATCGCCCCCGGCGGCGAATACGGGATCTTGTCGACAATCAAATGATCGCCCGTCATGATCGTCGTTTCCATCGACGCTGTCGGCACCACGAATGGCTGCGCGACGGTCGATGTAAACCAGACCAGCAGGACGATGTTAAAGGCCCAATCGGCAATCCAGTGGCGCTCGGGCGGCGGTTTTGGTGCTTTCTTTTTGAAGAACATTCAGTCTTTAGAAGGATACCCTTGAATCAGATTAAAAGTGCGCTGCCACCGTGTCTTCGTAAAGAAGTTACGGAATAGATCGGTGACGTGTTCCAATGATGGCGTTGAAGACTGCAACCGGTGTGTCGGCGCGTCGTAGGACCAGTAGATGATCAGCGGCTTGCCGATAATGTTCTCGCGCGGCACGAAACCCCAGTAACGCGAATCCAACGAATGGTCGCGGTTGTCGCCAAGCGCGAAGTAGGCGTTTTCAGGGACCACTATCTCGCCGTTGACAACATGACGCTGCAGCATCGTGCGGGCCCCTTCGTCGATGCTCGTGTTCGGCTCCGAAGGAAAGCTGTCCCGGTAGGAGTCAAAGAAGCCGCTCTTATGGAACTTGTAAGGTTCCTCAATGGGCTTCCCGTTGCGGAATACCTGCTTGTTCTCAATCTTGATCCGGTCACCGGGGACGCCAATGACGCGCTTAACAAAAGTGAACTTGATATCGGTCGGCCAGCGGAAGACGATAATGTCGCCGCGCTTGGCCTCGCTGTAAGGCAGGAGGTATTTGCTGATGGGCCCAGTCGGTGAGTACGCCAGCTTATCGACCAGCAGATGGTCACCGATCAGCAGCGAGTCCTCCATCGAACCGGTGGGGATAACGAATGCCTGAACCAGCGTCGTGGTGCCGAAGAGCAGCAGCAGGATGGTAACCGTCCATTCAGCAACTGCGTGGCGCGGCGGATCATGCGGCGGATCAACGGGCGCCATGGGAGCGGCGGCGTCATCTTCTATAGTTGTGCTGGACACGTACCTCCTTTTAATTCTACTCAAACAGCCAGTAGCGCAGATAGCGGAACAGCTCGACGAGCGCAACGATGAGATTCAGCGTGCCGATGCCGCTGACGGCGCCGCGGAACCACGGGCTGAGCCAAACGGCATTCCAGCCCTGGCGCCAGTTGGCGAACATGTTCTGATCCCAGCCGTCCATCCACGGGTAAACGACCAGGAATGCGCCGAGTTCAAAGCAGAGTATAATCCAGGCCAGGCCGGAGAACATGGCCATCCAGGACCGCTTCTTAGGAAACGGGGGCGGAGCAGGAGTGGTCAAAGTCCGCCCTCCGCGAACAGGGACCGCTGCGCCCGGTCGCGGACCGGAGCATAGGTCATGCGATGTTCCGGCGTCGGTCCGAGCCGGTCAAGGCCCGCCAGATGAGCCGGAGCGCCGTAGCCCTTGTTGCTGGCCAGATCGTAGCCAGGGTAGAGAGCGTCGAGTTCCCGGAGACGGGCATCGCGGGAAGTCTTCGCCAGAATCGAGGCGGCGGCGATGGACTGTGACAGGGCGTCGCCGTGAATGATGGCCTGCTGCGCCAACGGAAGATCGACAGTGGTCGCGTCGATGAGCAGGTAGTCAGCGGGGACGGCAAGCGCTTCAACCGCCCGCCGCATGGCGAGCCGCGAGGCTTGCAGGATGTTGATCCGGTCGATTTCGGCGGCGGTGGCGATGCCGACCGCGAAGGCGACGGCCCGCTCCCGGATGAGGACGGCGAGCGCCTCGCGGGTCTCCGCTTCCAGGACTTTTGAGTCGTTAAGGCCGCGAATGGGTTTATCCGGGTCGAGAATGACAGCGGCGGCATAGACGGGACCGAAGAGGCAACCGCGCCCAGCCTCATCAACGCCGGCGACAGCGGAATAGCCGCTCTGCCGGGCCAGCCGTTCCAGTTCGAAGGAACACTTAGAGGTGGCCAAACGCGGCAGCCTCCTGAGAAGCACTTGATCCGTGTACGCGGGACTCACAGGATACCGAGCCGCGACCGTCAGGGAGCGGTCCGCAATCCTCACCCGATACCGAGCCGCGACGGCAAGGGAGCGGTCCGCAATCCGCGAGTTCCTCAAGGGTGATGCGCAAGTCGCGGCTGGCGGCCGTACTGACGATTCCACCCTGTTTGGGCGGCGTCGCCGCCACCGCTCCCTGACGGTCGCGGCTCGGTAACCGGCCCCGGCTCGGTATCCGGTGTTGCGAGACACTTCGTGCCTGCCGCTGCCCAGCGGTTGTCGTTTGGAGGTTCCTCGTAGTCGGCAAGCCCGATACTCTTTTGGCGGAACGGTCTTGCGAGCCTAGTCGCGCTCTTTCAGGCGGGCGGCCTTGCCGCGGAGTGCGCGGAGATAGTACAGCTTGGCGCGGCGAACCTGTCCGCTGCGAACCACGTCGATCTTGTGGATGACGGGCGAGTGGATCGGAAAGATGCGCTCGACCCCGGTCCCGAAGCTCAGCTTGCGGACCGTGATCGTTTCGCTGACGCCCGCGTTATTGCGGGCGATATAGGTGCCTTCGTAAATCTGGATACGTTCCTTTTCGCCTTCGCGAATCTTAACGTGCACCTTCAGCGTGTCGCCGATGCGGAGAACCGGCAGGTCCTTGCGCATCTGGCTTTGCTGAACTTTGGTGAGGAGTGCGTGTTGCATTTTCAAATACCTCTTCGAATTTAGATCTTTTTTAGCAAATCCGGCCTGTTTTTGGCCGTTTTTGCGAGCGCCGTTTCCCGGCGCCATCTGCGGATTTCTTCGTGATTGCCGCCGAGCAGAACCTCGGGAACCACTTGCCCCCGGAAATCGGCCGGGCGGGTAAATTGCGGACAATCGAGCAGGCCGGTAGAGAAGCTTTCGTTTTCGCTGGAAGCCTCGTTGCCGAGGACGCCGGGAATGAGCCTTGCGACCGCGTCGATGATGAGCGCGGCAGGAAGCTCGCCGCCACTCACAACAAAATCGCCAATAGATGTTTCTTCGTCAACCAGATTTTGAGCAACCCGTTCGTCCACTCCTTCATATCGGCCGCAGATCAGCAGGAGTTCGTCCAGCGCGCTCCAGCGCCGGGCAGTGGCCTGATCGAACAAACGGCCCTGCGCCGACATCAAAGCGACCTTCTTATTGTCGCTCTTTTGCGGAAAGATTGTTTGCGCGGCCAGGAATATGGGTTCTGGTTTCATCAGCATGCCTTCGCCGCCCCCGAAGGGCCGGTCGTCAACGCTCCGGTGGCGGTCAAAAGTCCACTGCCGGAGATCATGAATACGAATCTGAATCCTGTTGGTTTGTACTGCACGGGCGACCACTCCGAACTCGAAGGGGCCGCGAAAGAATTCCGGGAAAATAGTGAGTACATGAAACGTCATTGCTGTTCGCGGAAGAGTTCTATGAGGCCATCGGGAAGGATGACTTCAATGCGGCCAACTTCCGGCTTGATCCCGACGCAGATGTCATTGACGAAGGGAATCAAGAGACCGTCTTCCAGTTCCAGGAGCCCGGAAGCGCCCTGTTCCTTGACGGCGGCGACGCGTCCATACACTGTTTGATTTTTGGCGTCGATGACCTGGCAACCCACCAGATCACCGAAGAAAAACTCACCGGGCGCAAGCGGCCGGCGGCGGGAGGAGCGAATGGCAGCCCGGAACCCGCGGAGTTTTTCGGCATCGTCAATACTATCGATCCCTTTGAACTTCAGGACCGTGAAGCCATTGTGGTCCCAGGCCTCTTCGATTTCGAAGTCGCCTTTTACGGCGTTATCGGGAGCCAGGAGTGTGACGGTACCCAATTCGGTGAAGCGGCCGGGACCGGTGGTAAGGTCATTGACAGCCAACTCACCCTTGTTGCCGCGAGCGCGGACAATTTCGGCGAGGATCACCCAATCATTTACTGGTTCAGTCACGGGAGTGGTTACTCGACAACTTCCAGGTTAAACCGGCGATTGAGCTTGACGCCGCAAGCGCTCAGCAGCGTCCGGATGGAACGCGCCGTGCGGCCCTGCTTGCCGATCACCTTTCCGATGTCGCCGGCGGCAACGCGCAGTTCGAGCACTGTGATCTGTTCGCCTTCGACGGCATGAACGGAGACCTGGTCAGGATTGTCCACGAGCGCTTTGGCGATGTCTTCCACTAATTGCTTGGCGGCTGCCATGACGAGTCCTTTGGTTAGACGGCCGGCGCGGGCGCGGCAGCCGGGTTCTTCTTGACGAGGCGTTTGACGACGTCGGTCGGCTGGGCACCGTTCTTAATCCAAAATTGGAGGCGCTCGTGGTCGATGACGACCGCGGCGGGCTCCGCGCGGGGGTTATAGTGGCCGACGACTTCGACGGCGCGGCTATCCCTGGCGCGATCTTTTTCGATAACAACAAGGCGGTATGTGGGGGCTTTCTTGGAGCCGAACCGCGCGAGGCGAATGGCGAGCATGTTGAGAATTACTCCTTACGTCTTTTTTTGAAACGCGCAAAACGGCCGAGGCCTTTGCGCTGCTAGAACTTAAAGTCGGACAGGTTGGGCATTTTACCCATGCCTAATTTGGCCAATTTTTTGCCCAAAAAGCCCTGCCCCTGCAGCGAGCCAGAGAATGACTTCATCATTTTCCGGGCCTGCTGGTACTGCTTGAGAAGGTTGTTAACATCGTGGACGTTGGTCCCGGAGCCGGCTGCGATGCGGCGGCGGCGGGAGCCGTTGATGAGCATGTGGTTTTCGCGTTCGCGCGGGGTCATCGAATCGATGATAGCGACAACGCGGGAAATTTCCTTCGGATCGACCTTGGCATTTTTGAGCTCTTTGAGCATGCCCACTCCGGGCATCATGCCGAGCAGGTTTTCGAGCGGTCCGAGTTTCGAGATCTGCTTCAACTGATTCTTGAAGTCATCCAGGGTGAACTCGTTATCGAGGAGCTTGCGCTGCATCTCCTCGGCCTGCTTTTTGTCGATGGTCTCTTCGACCCTTTCGATGAGGCTGAGCACATCGCCCATGCCGAGGATGCGGCTGGCGGCGCGGTCCGGATGGAACGCCTCGAAGGCATCGGGCTTTTCGCCGATACCGACGAATTTCAGCGGCTGACCCGTGACGGATCGAATGGAGAGGGCTGCGCCGCCTCGGGCATCGCCGTCCATTTTCGTCAGGATGACGCCGGTGACGCCGAGCCGGTTATGGAATTCGGCGGCGGATTTAACAGCGTCCTGGCCGGTCATGGCGTCGGCGACGAAGAGGATTTCTACGGGGTCGAAGGCCGACTTCAGCTCGGCGAGTTCGGTCATCAGATCTTCATCGATATGCAGGCGCCCGGCCGTATCGATAAGGACGACATCCTTGCCGGTCTGGATGGCTTCGCGGCGGGCCGAACGGGCCAGTTCGAGCGGCTTGGTTTCACCATCAACGCCGGGATAGATGGGCAGATTGAGCTGCTTGGCCAGGACGGCCAATTGATCGCGAGCGGCGGGACGATACACGTCGACTGAGACCATCAGCGGATTGTGCTGGTTCTTGGAGAGCCAGCGGGCGAGCTTTGCCGTCGACGTCGTTTTGCCGGAACCCTGCAGGCCAACGATCAAAAAAATCGAGGGCGGTTCATTGGCAAAGCGGAGGCGCGAGGCATGAGAGCCAAGGAGCTTGATGAGCTCTTCGTGGACGATCTTGACGACCTGCTGCGACGGATTGAGGGCCGCGAGGACTTCCTGGCCGAGCGCCTTTTCCCGGACCGCTTCGATCAGCTGTTTGACGACTTTGAAATGAACGTCGGCTTCGAGCAGGGCGACTCGGATTTCCCGGAGGGCGACGTCCATATTCTCCGCGGTGAGTTTGCCCTCGCCGCGAAGGTTTTTGAAGACCTTCTGCAGTTTATCGCTGAGATTCTCGAACATTCGTTTGCCTCCTCTATTCTAGCGCCGCGGCGTAGGGCAATCTGTTAAACTCTGACTAGTCTGACTAGTATGAAAACGCTACACGGGGAGTGGAAGCTCCAGGACGCAAAGGCGCGATTCAGCGAGCTGTTTCGCCAGACGCTGGCCGCGGGTCCGCAGTTGGTAACCCGCCAGGGCGGCGGCGAAGTTGTTGTTATGAGCCGGGAAGAGTACGACCGGCTGACGGGCCGCCATCGACAGCCGGACCTATATGAAATTTTGCGAAACTCCCCGCTGGCGGGCAGCGGGGTGAAGCTATGAACGGTTACCCGCTGACGATGCGACCGGCTGCCAAAGTGGATGCCGGGTTGGCGCTGGGCGCTTCGCCGGCGGGCAGCGGTGCGAAGCGATGAACGGCTACCTGCTGGCGACCGATGTGATTGCGGAAACGCTGGCGACGCGACCGGCGCCCAAAGTGGAGGCGTGGTTTGCGTGGGCCTATGACCGGCCGAAATTCTTGAGCGTCATCACCGCGGGCGAGATGGAGCGGGCGATCCGGGGTGTGGCGGATGCGCGACGCCGTTCGCAGATGTTGGCATGGTGGAGCTTTGCCTTTCGGGGGCTGGGCTCGGAGCTATTGCTGCCAGTGACACCGGCGGTGGCGGCGCGGTGGGGGCAAATGATGGTGTCGGTTTCGCGGCCGCTGGCGCGGGAGACCGAGATGTTAGTGGCCGCGACAGCCGCCGAGCATGGGCTGGCGCTGGTGACAGGCCGGCCGGGGACGTTCGCCGGGCTAGGTTTGGATTTGATTGATCCGTTCCAGTAGCACTACAATCGTTGGCGATAATCATCGCGCTTGGCGTGGATGATGCGGTCGATGCTAAGAAACTCAGCGTCGACGGAGTAGAAGACGAGGTACTCTTCGAATTCACGGATTCGCCACATGCGCATGTCCCGGCGTGGATTACTCCCGCCCGTGCGAGGCGCGCCAATTTTCGGCATGCGGGCCAGATCTTGAAAGGTCTCATCTGCCTTCGCGCGGAAGTGTTCGGCCTTGGAATTCCCCAATGTCGATCGTGTCCATCAGATCACGCCGCGCTCTAGGCCGGATTTGAATCCGTCTCATTTAAGGTAAAATTGTGCCCCCGCGAAGCAAAACCTCGGCCCTGGCTTCGGCCATGATCTTGTCCAGCTCCAAGCTGAACTCATCTGCCGTAAACTCAAGATATGGCCCGCTAGCTTCGGCCTCGTCGAGCAGCATTTGTATATGGGCGTCCTCCGCTTTGTCGTCGAGGAAACGCGCAATGGCGGCCATGGCGAGGGACTCCGGACTTTTGAATTCGCCGTCGCGGAGTTGATCGGCCATGAGTTGGCTCATCTGTTCGGAAAGTTCCAGTTCGAGAGTCATCGGCTCCTCCACTTTCGATTTAAGCATAATGGAGACCCATTCGGCTTGGTGGCCTTTCGGCGGTAGTTGTCAGCCAGTTGGAATTAGCGGCAACGCCCACATGCGAAACTTTACTGAGGCCGAGTTCCTGCTCCGGAACTTCAATAGTCGCGTCGATGTTTCCGGCACCGGCGAGCCCCGGCTGGATAGTTCGAAATCGGGCGGCATCCGAGATTTGGCGATGGGCAACCTCTAAGTTCGCGTCCATTCAAAGGGGTTAATGATCGAGACCTCGAACGGTTCGAAGTCCTTTCCATTGCGGGTAGCGACGGTGAGGCGATGGACCCGGGCGGTGGCGGCGATTACCGCGTCCTCATATAGTGCCAGCGACCGGCCCGACAGGAGCCGCGCTCGTTCCCTCGCTATCCGCGCGTCAATTGGGATAATGCGGCCGGTGAGAGAAATGCCGTCAATCCAGAGTTCGATTTCCCGCGCTTTTGCCGGGTCCGTCCGCCGAGTTTTCTCCACGCCGGCCTGCAACTCGCCGAACGTCGCGGCAGAAAGAAAGATATCGTCTTCCGGTACTGATCGCAGCCACTCAACGACGGCACCGTGTGGCCGTGCCTTTCTCAGTTCCGATATGACGTTGGTATCGAGCAGGTACACGGTTAATCGAATTCCGGAGGGTCACGATGTTTTTGCGATCCCCGCGGCGGGAGGAGTTCGTCCAAGTCAAAGCGCGGGTGGGGTTGGAGCAGGAGTTCCTTCAGCGTGGGCCGGGACGCCGCGGAGAGAAGCTTCCACTGCCTGATCGGCACGATGACGGCGGTCTCGACGCCCCGGCGGGTGATTACCTGGGCGCCTTCTTTCTCAGCCGTCTCGACGAGTTCGCTAAATCTTGCTTTTGCTTCCTGGAGTTGCCAAGTGGCCATGGGTACGTCTCCTGACTAGTTATAGCACTAGTCAGCTGCGGCGGCAATCGGGTCCCCGGTGGCGCGGGAGCCGCCGCAGAGGGCGCGGAATTCGCAGACGCCGCAGTGGCCTTCGAACTGACTGGGGTCGTAGAGTTGTTCGAACAGCGGCGAATGCAGGTAGATTTCGGCGAGCTGGTCGTGGCGGATGTTGCCGGCGGTTAAGGAGAGGAACCCGGCGGGGGTGATGGAGACGCCGATGTTGAGGCGGCGGGTTTAGGCGATGAGCCCGAAGAGATCGGGACGCAGGAGCGGATCGCCGCCGGTGAGGATGAGTTGCGGGTAAGGGTCGCCGAAGGCGGTGATTTGTTGGAGGAGTTGTTTGCCTTCGATGGTGGCGAGTTCATTGGGGGCGGGTGTAGGCATGGCCTCGGCGCGGCAGTGGCGGCAGGCGAGGGCGCAGGCCTGGGTCATCTCCCAGTAGACGTTCATGGGCGATTGATCGTAGTTGCGGGGCGCGTGATGGAGAGGCCTGTATTCTTATTTTCGCTTATAGGTGTGCGTTGCGAAATCGAAATCGAAGGCCGTGCGTTCCGGTTTGGCTGGGGCGGCGGTTTTGGGGATCCATTGGGCGAGTTCGGTTTTCAATGCCCCGTATTTCGGATCGGCGGCGAGATTCTTCCAGTCCTGGGGATCGACGGACTCGTCGTAGAGCTCTTCGGTGCCGTCGCGATAGCGGATATAGCGCCAGCGATCCGAGCGGACGGCGTGGTTGCCCTGCATGAAATCGATGACGGCGGGCGGGCGCTGGGCGGCGGGATTTTCCAGGAGCGGGCGGAGGCTGAGGCCTTCGAGCTCCTTGCGTTTGGGAAGGCCGCAGAGGTCGACGAGAGTGGGATAGATGTCGAGGAGGCTGACGGCTTGATTCCTCGGCCGGCCTTGTTGACGGGTTCCGGGACCGGCGATGATGAGCGGGACGTGTGTGGAGCGCTGCCAGAGAGTGGACTTGTGCCAATGCTCTTTTTCACCGAGGTGCCAGCCGTTATCGGACCAGAAAACGATGATGGTGTTTTTGGCGTGGGCGCTTTTTTCGAGGCCATCGAGGAGGCGGCCGATCATAGCGTCGGCGAAGGTGGTGGCGGCGAGATAGGCGCGGACGGCTTCACGCCACTTCCCTTCCTTGACGATTCGATTGTGCTCTTCGCGGCGGGCGGCGGCGAACTGTTGGCCGATTTTGGGCACGTCGTCGAGATCGCCGTCGGGGGTATAGGGGATCTTGACCTTATCCAGCGGGTACATGTCGAAGTACTTTTGCGGGGCGTACATCGGGATGTGCGGATGCCAGAGGCCGACAGCGAGAAAGAAGGGTTTTTGCTGGGGTTTTGCCAGGAAGTTCAGGCCGAAGTCGATCGCGCTCTGGTCTCCGTATTTGCGCTCTTCGGCGGGGATGACACCCCAATCGAACTCTCCCTGGAAATTATTGAGGCCGTTGAAGGGATGGCCTTGGGGGGCGGGGACACGTTTGTTCCAGGGATACCAATCGGCGCGGCGATACCAGGGATCGTCGAAGACCTGGAACTGGAAGGCGTCCCATTGATCGGGGGGATTGTTGCCGGAGGTGTGATGGAAGACTTTACCGGCGCCGGCAACGTGGTAGCCGTTGGCTTTAAAGTGCATGGGGATGGTGACGGCATCGGGAAGATTGGGGCGCCAGAACTGGTCGTTGTTATACATGCCCGTGGTGGAGGGGCGGAGGCCGGTGAGGAGGGCGGTGCGGGAGGGATTGCACAGCGGCGAGGCGCAGTGGGCGTTGGCGAAAAGGACGCCGCGTTTGGCTAGGGCGTCGATGTTTGGGGTCTGGACGCCGTTGTAGCCGCCGAGGCAGCCGACCCAATCGTTCATGTCGTCAACGGAGATGAAGAGGACGTTGGGTTTGGGGGCGGCGGCAAGGGCGGAGGTTACGAGAAATTGGCGGCGAGTCATGTCGCCTACGGTATCGCGAAACAGGGATTGCCGACAAGAAAGACGAGGAATCGCAGTTAGTCGATGGGGCCGGCTTCTATCTCCGGATCGAATGTTTGTGCCGACCCGTGTCGTAACAGAGCCGGCGTAGTTCCACGTGGCGTTGACGCTGGTGGCTGGCGAGCCTCGAAAATACAAACCGCCCGCATATGGCAGAAGCTACAGGCGACTGCCTTCCCTCGCCAGTGCCTTCCGCAAACCGTACCGCCCAGGCGGCGGTGGCCCGGTTTCCCGCCGTGTTGGAATGCTGATCAGGAAACAACGGTCTCGGCTGCTTTGCACTTCAACTGGTAGGCCTTCTCATCGATCTTCAGTGAGAGGCCCGGCGAGCTAGGCACCGAATAGGAACCGCCACGGAAATCGTAATCTCAGACATCCTGAT
>SHUN01000007.1 GCA_009697495.1 Bryobacterales bacterium
GCGGCAACCGAGCAGAATCAGAGCTCGGGCGCTGATCCTGTGCATAATTCAGGTAAACAACGGATCCAATCCGTAGACCGGACAGGCGGCATAACATAACATACAGTTAATGCACATGCTGTACTGCTTATACGCCTCTAATTGCTCGGGCGTTTGGAAGTACTCCTCGTCCAGCGGTTTTTCCACCTTCCGGATGATCCACGGTTTCGACTTTTCGAGCTTCACCAGGAAGTCCGACGTGTCGACCACCAAATCCTTGAGCACCGGGAAATTCTTCATGGGCTCCACGCGCACCGGACCCGGCGCGTAGTCGGAAAGAAACGTGGCGCAGGTCAGTTTGGGAACGCCGTTCACAGTCATCCCGCAGCTCCCGCAGACTCCCATGCGGCAGGACCAGCGAAACGTCAGCGAGCCGTCCAAATGGTCCTTGATGTAATTCAGCGCATCGAGCACCACCCACTCCTTGCGGAGCGGGACCTCAAAGGAGTCAAATCGCGGCTTCTCGTCCTGGGCCGGATCATAACGTGTAACTTCGATTGTGATTCTGTTCGCCATTCCAGTTCACTTTCCGTAGACCCGCTCGGCAGGGGGCCAGCGAGTGATTGTCACGGGCGCGTATTCCACGCGCGGCCGTCCTTCCGCGTCGCGGTACGCCAGCGAGTGCGCCAGAAATTTCTCGTCGTCGCGCGCCGGATAATCCGTGCGCTGGTGGGCGCCGCGCGACTCCGTGCGCCGCAACGCGGACTCCGCCATGGTCTCAGCCACCTCTAACATACAGGATAACTCCAGCGCGGAAATCAGCTCGGTATTGAATAAGTGGCCCCGGTCATCCATTCGAATATCTTTGAACCGCTCCTGCAGTTCCTGCAGCTTGCCAGACGCTCCTGCCAGCGATTCATGAGTTCGATAAATGCCGGCGCACTGCTCCATGATCTTCTGCATCTCCTCGCGGAGCTCGGCGATCGACTCCCGGCCTCCGGTCTTGCGCAGAAACTGCGTTTGCAGCCGCGCCTCTTCGTCCAGCGCCTGGGCCAGCAGAGCCCGTCCAGGGGCTTTCTGCCCGGACACATAATCGGCGGCCGCGCGCCCCGCCCGGGCTCCGAAGACGAGCAGTTCCGAAAGCGAATTGGAACCCAACCGGTTCGCCCCGTTGATGCTCACGCAAGCTGTCTCGCCGGCCGCGTAGAGGCCCGCCAGCGGCGTGGCCCCATTGATGTCCGTGTGAACGCCGCCCATCATGTAATGAACCACCGGACGGACCGGAATTAACTGCGTGATCGGATCGATGTTCTCGTACTTCAAACACAACTCGCGGACAAAGGGGAGCTTCGTGTTAATCGTCTTCTCGCCTAAATGGCGAAGGTCCAGATTCACCACCGCCCCGTATGGCCCCTCCACCGTCCGGCCTTTTTCCTGCTCCTTAACAAACGCCTGGGAGAGCCGGTCGCGCGGCCCCAGCTCCATGGTGCGCAATACCGGCTTGGGTTCCGGCGTGCCCAGATTATAATCCTGTAAATACCGGTAGCCATCCTTGTTGAGTAAGTAGCCGCCTTCGGCGCGGGCCGCCTCAGTAATCAAAATTCCAGTGAACGGAAGACCCGTCGGATGATACTGAACGAACTCCATATCTTTCAATGGAGCGCCCGCGCGATAGGCCAGCGCCATCCCATCGCCGGTCTTAATCGAGGCATTTGTAGTGAAGCGGAATATCTTGCCGCAGCCGCCGGTACACAGAATAACGGCCTTGGCGGTAATCGCCTGGACCTTTCCGGTGGTCAGTTCCAACGCCACCACTCCCTGCGCGCGGCCATCGTCCACCAGCAGCCGGGTAGCATAGAATTCGTCGTAGCGAATGACAGCATCGTATTTCAGCGAGGTCTGAAACAGCGTGTGCAGCATGTGGAAACCGGTCTTGTCGGCCGCGAACCACGTGCGCGTCTTTTTCATCCCGCCGAATGGCCGGACGGCAACGCGCCCGTCCGGTTCCCTGCTCCACGGACAACCCCAATGTTCAAGCCGCATCAACTCCTGCGGCGCCTCCTTTACGAATGCTTCCACGGCGTCCTGATCGCAGAGCCAGTCGCCGCCGGAGATCGTGTCGTAGGCGTGGTCATCCAGACTGTCGTCTTCCAGATGAACCCCGGCGGCCCCGCCCTCAGCGGCCACCGTATGACTTCGCATCGGGTACACTTTTGAGACAACCGCCACGCTGAGTTTCGGATTCGCTTCGGAGATGGCGATCGCCGCCCGTAAGCCGGCTCCGCCGCCGCCAACCAGCACAATGTCGTGAGATGAGATATCGAGCATAATGGCCGAGTTGCTGAATCATACACTAGCTGGAGGGCGGTTTCAAGCGAATTCATGCCGCAATAGTTGGAGACGCGTAACAAGGGCGACAGCCGCGTCCGGAATCCGCTGAAGCGTACCTTCCACTTAGTAATCGACGCGCCTCAATAAATAAGCTTCAAAGCAAACTGCACAATGCGCGGCAGATTACTCTGCGCATTGATACTCCCGAACTGCGCGTTGCCGAATGACTGATTGGGCGTTGAAAAGCGAACGCCATTGGAAATGTTGAACACTTCCGTACGGAATTGCAGGTTGAGCCGTTCCCCGATCTTCGTATTTTTCGTGAGCGTCATATCGATCTGCTTTGTCCCGTCGCTCCGGCAACCGTTGAAAGTGCGGGGCGAGGTCCCGAAGGCGTACACCGGCGGGTTAGAAAAGACGGTGCTATCCAGCCATCGGTCCGGCGTTGGATTGGCAAGACATGCGTTCTTGCCGCTCCAGTTTGGCCGTTGTCCGCCGCCTTGCGAAAAGGTGTTGTTGACCGCCGAACTGATGCCGAGGGGCCCGCCCGAAAAGGCGCTCCAGATGCCGCCCAACTGCCAGCCGCCCAGAACCTTTGCAGCCGGTCCGGCGCCACTCTTGAAAATCGGAATTTCATAGACGGCATTGAAGATAAAACGGTTCGTCTGATCGAGGATCGAGGGGCTCTTGTCGGCGGCGATGTTCATCCAATTCTGAAAGCTAGAAGCGCCCAGCACCTCCCCGGCAAAAGGCCCGATTCCGAAGTCCATGAGCTTCGACCATGTATACGACGCCAGAATGCTCACGCCGCTCGAGTACCGCTTCTCCGCCTTCATCTCCAGCGCGTGAAACGTCGAGGAGGCCCAACTGGCGCCCTGGCTCCCCACGCCTTCGAAGTGCGGATACGGCCGAAGCAACTGCGCCCTGGCGACCGTCCGCTGCGCCAGCGTGCCGACGGCGATCTGCCCAAAGAATGGGTTCGGAACCAACTGTCGCAGCGCGTCGCCCTGGCTCAAGTACTCCGGAGCAAGCTGATTGAACTGCCGATTCTCCGGAAACTTCAATCCGCGGCTGCCGGCATAGCCGGTTTCCAACACGATCTTCCCCGGCAATTCGCGCTGCATATTGAAGTTCCACTGCGCGCTGTACGGCGTAACATTCCCGCGATCATAGAAGCCAATCGTTTGCCCCAGCAGCGTCGCCAGCCCGGCGGAGGAGCCAGTGGGACGGTTGAACCCGTTGGGATACGGATCGCTCCATTTCACAATCGGGTTGATGCCGTCGAGCGCGGTGACAATGGTTGTAGAGGCCAGAAAGCCGGAGGTGCCGAACGGAGCGGCGCTTCCGCCAAGCCCGCCAGTGTGGCCGTAGAACAGGCCGCCGCCGGTGCGGAACACCGTCTTCGGATCCAGGCGATAGGCAATCCCAAACCGGGGCGCAAAATTGTTGCGATCCGGATTCGCGTTGGTCCTCGGCAGCCCGCCCACTCCCACGTAAGTAAGCCCGCCGCGAAGAGTCAGCCCAGCGGCCTGTATCGGGCTGGTGGCCTGATAATCGAAGTTCGCCAACTGATTGAACCGATCCGTGCGCGGCGATTCATAGTCCCACCGGACCCCGGCGTTGACCGTCAATTTGGGAGTCACCTTCCAGGAGTCCTGCACGAAGAAGCCGTAGAACTTAGTGGTCATCGCCAGCGCCGGCACCGGATTCACGGCCCCGGCTGGAATCCCCAACAAGAAGGAAGCCAGAGCTAGGCCGACGGTCGCGCCGGCAGTGGTCGGGTTCGGCCCCTGTGTCCAGGAAGGGCTAAAGCTGAAGTTATGGGCTTGATCGCCGGTCTGCAAATTGTTGAACTGCACCGCACGGAATTCGCCGCCGAACTTCAGCGTGTGCGCGGTCAGGTTTTTCGTGAATGTCGCCTGGCCGGTCTGCAGCGTATGGCCGAAGTTGATGTAATCGGTCGCCCCGATCAATCCGCCAACTACGATATTGGGGACCGAACCGGTATTGGAGTACCCGGTAATGGTGATGGGCGGCAGGGAAATGGGATCCACCATCCCCTGCCGCAAGTATGCGGGCAGGCCAAGCGAGGTGATGTCGAAGTTATCCGAATAGGGACGCCGGAAGTTGATCAGACGGCTGGCGGAATAACGGAATACGCCGATCATGGAAGGCGAAATCGTGTGTGTATCTTCCATGACGGCGTTCCATCGCGTGAAGATTTGCGGTCCGGCGGTGGGGGCGATGTGTTTCAGTTCCTGTCCAAATACCGGCGCGCGAATATAGGGCGTGTCATCGTAGGAATAGCGCGCGAAGATACGGTTGGAATCACTGAAGTTGTGATCCCCGCGAAAGCTGTAGGAGTCTTTGGGAACGCGATTGCCGTCGCCGCGCGTGTAATTAATGGTGCCCAACGGAGCGTTGAGAACCGTCGGCGCGGGAATCAGCTTGGAGTAACCGCGGGCAACCGGATCGATGCGCGCACCGGGAATGACATTGCCGGGAAATGGCGAACGGAGAAAACCGCCGACCGGATTGGGAACGGTGGTGGCGGGGTCGAAAACGTTTACCAGCCGCCCGTCGGCGAGGCGGGCGTTGCTCAGGTCGCCCGTCAAATGGCGGGGATCCGGCAGGACAGAAGTGAAAATGATGCCTTGGACGAAGCGCACGATCTCCGTGTTGACGAAGAAAAACGTCCGGTTTTTTCCGTTGTAGAGCTTCGGAATAACCACCGGCCCCCCCAGCGTGCCGCCGAACTGGTTGAAGCGGAACGGGGCGCGTTTGGTGCCGCTGCGGTTGGCGAAAAAGTCATTGGCGTTGAGTTTGTCGTTGCGCAGAAACTCATACGCGGAAAAATGCAAATCGTTGGTGCCGCTCTTGGTGATGACGTTGAAGACGCCGCCGGCGGCGCGGCCATACTCGGCGGAGAAGCTGTTGGTCTCCACTTTGAATTCCTGCACCATGTCCGGATTGGCATTGATCACGGGCTGGTTCTGACTGGCGGCGGTATTGGGAGCGCCGTCGAGCAGGAACTCGTTCGAGTTCGCGCGCTGACCATTGATGGAATAGGCGACGGTGGAGATCTGATCGATGACTAAATTATTGACGCCTTGTGAATTCCGCACGCCGGGGACCAGCATCGCCAGCGCGTAGGTATTGCGTCCGAGAAGCGGGAGTTCAGTCACCTGCTTGTTTCCGATCACCTGTCCGACGGTGGCGCTTTCGCTATCGAGCAACACGGCCTGCGAACGCACTTCGATCGCCTCAGCAAGCGCGCCGATCTGCATCACCAGATCCAGCCGCGCTATCTGCTGAACCGCCAATTCCACGCCGGATTGTTTAACGGTGTTGAAGCCCGCTTTGGAGAAGGTGACTTCGTAGCGGCCGGGCATCAGCGCGGGAATCGTGTAATAGCCTTCAGCGGTCGTTTCCGTGGCCGTGTTGATCCCGGTGGACACCGAGCGAACAGCGATTTTGGCTTGCGGGATCACCGCGCCGGAGGGATCGGTGATCCGGCCCGTGAGCGTGGCCACTTGCGCCGAGAGCGAAGCGGCGGTGAGGGTCAACGCGAGGAAAAACGAGTGGAAAGTTTTCATGGAACGAGACGTCTCCTGAGTGGTGGAATTCTATCACTTGCCGCCGCGAAGCGTTGACGGCATTCCAACAATTTTCCCGGATCCCGCGCCTCCATCCCGTTCGCTCAAACTCACTCGCCGCGCAGCGCGGTGGACGTGCGGTGCCTTTCCCTTCGAACAGCCGGCCCTCAACGAATGGATCACGGGCCAAGCCAGCGGCGGAGGCCGAAAGCCGAGCCGAGTGGGCCGTCCGCGCGCCCAGCGCCATGCGGATTTCGGAGAACTGCGCAATGCCGCACTCCACAGAGCCCGGCGGCGGCAAGGATCAACGCGACGTCTGCGAAGAAGCGCGACAGCGTGGCCGTCGTCGTTCCCGGATCGTGACCGTAGATCGACGAAAACCTTTTTTTAAACCGGGCGTCGCCCGAATGCGCTCCGCAATCTCAGCCCTGACGTTCCGCGGCCGTTTTTTAGGCGTCGTCGACTCCCTTTACGCCGTTTTCAAGCAACAGAACCCGTTCGATTGCACAGCCGGCCGACTGCGTGGATAATGCAGAAGGCGGCTTGCGCAGCGATGAACAAACGGTTTCACGCGCATTGGATTACACTCAAAAAAGTGAAACTGGTCGTTTGCCTGTGGATGTTGTGGGCGGCGGCTGAGGTTCCGAACATCTCAGATGACCGCGTTCTTGCCCTCGTCAACCGTTTTCGCGTTTTGTCCGGGATTCCACCGCTCAAGAAGGACCAACGCCTAACCCGGGCCGCGCAGGCAAGAGCGGGCGACATGGCCGCGCGCGGGTATTTCGCGCATACGAACCCCGACGGGAAAACTCCCTGGGATTTCATGGCGGAGGCCGGTTATAGCTATAGGAACGCCGGCGAAAACCTTGCCGCCGGGCAACGGACGGCGGAGGAAGCGCAGCTTGCCTGGCAGCGGAGTTCGGGGCACCGTGCCAATCAATTGAACCGGAAGTTCACCGAGACTGGAATCGGAATTGCCCGAGTCCCCACGGGCAATGTGATCGTTCAGATCTTTGCGGCACCGCTTCGCGGCGAGTAGCTACTCTGTCCCGAAAACGTACACGACACTACCATTGATGATCGACACATATTGCTTGTTGTCGAACATATACGTCATGGGCGAAGTGTGGAGATTCTCCGTGAACGGATAGCTCCAGAGTCGCTTGCCCGTGGCAGCGTCAGCCGCGGCCAGCGCCCCGCCATCGTCACCGAAAATAACCAGCCCCCCAGCCGTGGAAAGCGTTCCGGTCCAGGTATCGCCAGGGCCTTCTTGCGGAATCTCCCAAACCGGCTTGCCCGTCTCAATATTGAATGCGCGGAGTATTTTCCGCGGCTTGTCGTCGGGATCGCGCCGGCCGCCGCCGCCTGAATAGCCGCTGCCCGCCTGCCACGGCGGCGTGACCCGCCGGGTGTAGACGGCGCAGCGTTCGAGCGTGTTCACGTAGAAGAGTCTGGTGGCTGGATTATAGGACGTCGAGAAGAAGTTCGCCGCGCCTTCGACTGCGGGGCAGATCAGTTGGCCCTCAGTGGTGGGAACCGAGTTGGGGTTCATCACCGGCCGGCCATCAGGGGCTATTTCCTTGGCCCAAGTGAGTTTCTTAACCATCGGCGACGCTAATAGCAGTTTGCCGTCCGTACGGTCCAGAACATAAAGGAAACCGTTGCGATTCGCCTGCAGGAGTAGCTTCCGCGCCTGCCCTTTCCACGCCGTGTCGACCAGCACCAACGGCTGCACCGCGTCCCAATCCCACTCGTCGTGCGGCGTCGGTTGAAAGTGCCATTTCAGCTTGCCCGTCATCACGTCGAGCGCCAGGATGGAACAGGTGTAAAGGTTGTCGCCTTTACGGTTGTCACCGTTGAAATCGGGGCCCGCATTACCCGTCGGCCAATAGATCGTTTTCGACTCTGGATCATAGCTGCCAGTGAGCCAGGTCGGGCCGCCGCCATGGGCGATGTCGATGCCGTCCCACGTCTCCGAACCGGGTTCGCCTTTGGCCGGAATTGTCCAGGTGCGCCAGACTTCTTTACCGGTGGTTTGATCGTAGGCGGCGAGGAATCCACGGACGCCTTGTTCGCCCCCGGCGGTGCCAGCCACTACCAGATTCTCAACCGCGAGCAGTGACCCGGTGGCGTTATAGTTGGCCTTGAAATCGGCCATTTCGGTGTCCCAAACCACCTGCCCTGTGTGCCGGTTCAACGCGACCAGATGGGCGTGATCGGTCTGCATGAAAACCCTGTCGCCGGCGATGGTGACGCTGCGGTTATTGCCCGGCGAGCGGGCGTTGCCGACAAGGCCCTGCGTCGGCTGCTTCGTGTACTCCCAAAGACGCGCGCCTGAACCGGCGTCGAGCGCGATCACCGTGTTCGTGTTCGTCACATACATCACGCCTTCGTGGACTTGCGGCGTACCCTGCAGCCGGCCGCTATTGGGGACGGCGAAGACCCATTTCACGGCCATTTTGCCCACGTTGGACTGGTTGATTTGTTTCAGCGCGGAGTACCGATTGCCGCTGAACTGGCCATGCATGCTCGGCCAATCGGCTTGCGAAGTCACTTTTCGATACTGCTCGCCGGCTTTGCGCAGGAGATGGATTTTCTGGTCATCGGTGCGGAGTTGAAGCTCGCGGCTGGTGCGGGCGATCGCAAATCCGTCGAGGGTTGCGCCGTCGGTCAAAGTAACTTTTATCCGGACCGGAGGCCCGCCGCGCCGGCCCTGTCGCGCCTGCGTCAGGGTGCGCATAAACGCCACCAGCGAGGTCACTTCGCCAGGGGGAAGCTCCTTGAAGGCGGGCATGCCTTTACGAGGGACGCCGTCGCGGATAATGGTAGCGAGTTCCTCGTCGTTCCTGGTGGCCAACGTCGTCAAAATCGTGGGGGCATGTTCGCCGCCATTACCATCAACGCCGTGGCAGCCGGTGCATCGGGATTGGAAGGCCGCGCGACCGTCGGGGGATTGGGCCCACGCCATGGCACAGAGCGCGGGAACTACGAAAAATCGCATACAGAGGAGCATACAAGACGGAGGAGCTACGATGACGCCAGCGACCCAGGCCGCAACTTCGCGCGTGCAATTGCCGCCTTGAATTCGAGCTCCATGAGGCGGCTCTCGATTTCCAGCACGCGACCATCGAGGCAGCGCAACGCATCAGGGTCCTGCTTAGCTCGAAGTTCGGCGGTTTTCACCCGGTTGCCGAACTCCGTCCGCAAACGGGCATCCATGTCGTCAATCTGCTTCGACAGCTTGTCCAAATACGCTTTTAGTTCCGGTTCCATTGCACACTCTCAATCTCATGCTACCGCAACTGCGAAGCGCCATCGAGGTATAGGAATGGCGAAAGCGTATCGCCACTCCCGGACAATTTAACGCGCGAACTGACGCGCCGCGCGGACCGTGATAGTGATGCCGCCACCGGTTGTGGAGAACAGCAGTGAGTTACCGAGGTTGGCTACCGCAAAGTTCATGACATAGTGGGCGTCGCCGATTCTGAACGTGGCGTTCGCCGTGCAGCCGGCGCCGTTGATGTCCATCGGTCCAATTTCGGAAATGCTAAGAAACTTGCCTTCAGCCGTGATGAAACCGTCCCCCTGAAGGGAGTACGCGCCTTTCAGGAGCCCGGTGGAGCAGTCCGTATCGGCTTCAATTCGAGAGCCAGTGCCGCCGTCGATCACGACCCCGTCGAACTCCACTGCGGCGGGCACGGACTTTCCGGTCATTGTGCAGTCGACGCCAAGCAGGTATTCGCCGGCAAAGTCGCAGACCGTGGTTGCGTCATTAACGGTGAAGGCAGCCAACGTCGGAATTCGTGCTGGTCTTGCCCTCCACGGTCGCCAGCGCGTCGATAGCGTTCGCAAAGGCACCTTTCAATGTTGCACCGCTGTCGCATCGCAATGGAGGCAGTAGACGCCCATGCTACCAGCACCGTGATCGGCGGTATCCCTTCCTCAAACCCCGGCCCGCGCCCAGTCATGGCGTCAATCCCATGCCATCGCCCAGCGCGCCGGAACCGCTCAGCATCACCATCAGCAGAATGGCCAACGTCGCCAACCCCCGCGCGGCCTCCGGCGTCTTGCCAAGGGCGGCGATGAACAACCCATAGCTGGCGGTCATCAACGAGAACGCCGCGCTCAGCGCCCGGCTGCCCAGCAGCGTCGTCTTGGAAAGCGCCGCCAACCAGCGGGCCTTTGGCTGCGTTGCTGGACGCATTTGCTCGGCGATTCCCACTCAGGCTTCATGCAATTACGGGTGCTCGGCTGTTTCAACCAGTGTCTGGATCGCAATCCGCTGACTGTGGATTCGGCGACCATACAGCAATACCTTCGCGGCCGGCGCCAAATCGGCAAATTGAGCAAAGGCGACGCCGCCATTCTGCGCCGACTGTTGACGATCCTCGATCCCAGTAGCGGTATCTATCCTCTCCCAGCGCCATCAAAGACTGGCTGAACCAGCTTCGCGCCCTCCCCGCCGGTTCACCGGACGCGATTCACGTCCACCGAACGAACATTACCGCTGGCTAAGTTTACCGAACAGGAAAACTGGAAATTGGCGTTCCGCCATCGGCCTTGTCTTGCCGTCGCGAAGCCATTGATGAAATCATTCCGGCCTGGATTGTTATCGGGTACCACTCGACGAAATGTGACCATTCGAAAGCCGTCGCGCTCAATTTGATCGGCGGCCGCTGCCTGGCAAACTCTGACAGCCTCCGCGATACCGGCTGCATTCCATCCCCCTCGATCGTCGTAATATCCTCGATCATCGTAATAGCGGCGATCGCGATACCCGTCTCGTCCGGCGCCAATGCCCCCTTGGCCGCGGTTGTTGCCTCGGCCGTCGTTGTAGCCACCGGGGCCGATCTCGACTTGGACGCCGGGTCCGCGCCACCCGCGAGAATCCTGGCTATTGAATTGGCCGTTGTTCGATCCGCGCCATTCGAGATCAACGGTATAACCTTCTCGCCCACCTTGCCGATCGTCGATCCGAAATACAATCCGGCCTCCGGTCTGACGCGGATCCTGCAGAAGCTGAACGTCGCCTCTCCCGTCAATGCCGCGGAACCGGAATTCGTGCGGATTGGCGGGCATCCGTCCGTTGCACTCGAAGCGGCGCCAGACTGCCGGGCTTCCGGACAAATTCCTCATTTGCCCCACATCGCCCTGCACTTCAATTTCGGCCGATCCGTCTACCACCACTTCGATTGTGCATTTTCCGTCGACGGCATTTCCGTTGATGTTTGCGCGTCGAGTCACTTGCTGGGCGGTTCCAGGAACTGTGGAAACAATCCACGCGAACAACGCTAGACTTAGCTTCTTCATCCTTTTCAACTTTCTCTGTAACGCCATGCATTGCATCTTCAATTGCCATCCTGTCGTCGATTCCCGTTGGGCGGGACGCGCTTCGAAAGATGCCCCGGCGAGACATTTTCCATGGAATCAATGTCATCGAGACCTTTACTCGAAGAAAACGTCTCGCTGACAGCTTTCAATCTGCACGTTGGATGCCAATCGCTTGCTGGCTACCCTCCTCGATCGCCGGCGTTATTCCCCCCACCCATAAATGAGGGAGCATCCCAATCACTGCCGCCACCCCGGCGAACTTCAACGTCCTGATGAACGAGCTCCTGCGCCCAGGCCGCCATCGCGCCAACTTCCAAACCTGGGAAATGGAGATCCTGTTGGACATCGAGAGTTGCCCCCTTGCGCGGCCCCGCAAAGCGGAAAGCTCCCCGCGCGACGCTGGCCCCCAAAAAGCGCGCCCTTCCCCCCCCGGCCAAGCCCAAAACAGGAGCGAAGTAACGCCGCCGCATCGCATCGGAAACGTTCAACACGACCGTCACCGGGTACTTCATCCCATTGCCTTCCTCCCGCGACAGCGGCAGGAACCGCTTCCCATCCGGATGAATGTCCATGCTCTTCAGGAATCGCGTAGCCGCGGCTTATCCGGCACAAAGGAATCTCCCTTCGTCGATGTCCTACAACCAGATCTTCTCCACCGCCCGGTCCGGATAACTCAAATCATGCGCCGCGCCATCGAATAAATTCAACGGGTCCAACTGCGCCAGCCAATAAACCGGCAACGGCGCAAAGTCCGGACACCCCGGCGCCATCTGGGCCACAATCACCGCCACCCCAACAACCTCCGCCCCAGCCGCCTCCACCAACTTCTTGATCTCAGTCAACTTCGCGCCCGTCCGCAGAATATCGTCAACCAACAACACCTTCTCGCCCGGCTGAATCTCCAAAAACTGCCGCATCCGCAACGGCTCACTATCGTTCTGCCGCTCCGCCCAATACACCTGCTTGGCCCGTAACGCTTCACAAACGCCAAAGGCCACCGGCAGCCCGCCCGTCGCCGGCGCCACCACCGATAACTGCGGAATCAGCGCCCGCAATTCCGCATTCGCCCGCACCTTCCGGCTCAACGCCACGCTCAAGGTCTTCGCGTGCTGGTAGTAACGGAACGCCAGCGGTATCTGCAAATACTGGTCGGAGTACAGGCCGTTCGGGTAGACAAAGTTCCCTTCCCGCAACGCGCCCGTCTCCTGCAATAACGCCAACACCTCGTCTTGTGACGGTATGATTTCCATGGCCTAATGAGCTCCTTTGCCGCTGACTACCTGCGGAATCGTGCGCAACATAATCTTCCAATCCAGCGCCAGCGACCACGTATCAATGTACTGCATGTCCAGCGCCATCCATCGCTCGAAGTCTACCGCGTCCCGCCCTTCGACTACCCACAGGCAGGTCAGCCCCGGGCGCATCCGAAGCCGGCGCCGCTGCCATCGCTTGTATTGTTCCACCTCTTCCGGCACCGCCGGCCGTGGACCCACTAACGACATATCGCCGCGCAGCACATTCCATAACTGCGGCCACTCGTCAATCGAGAATTTCCGCAGCCAGCGCCCCACCGGCGTCAGCCGCGGATCGTTCTTGATCTTAAACACCAGTTCCCGCTCGTTCCGCCCGGCCAACGAAGCCTTCATCGCCTCCGCATCCGCCACCATCGAGCGGAACTTGTACAACACAAATCGCCGCCCGTTCAGCCCGCATCGCTCCTGCCGGAACAGCACCGGACCCGCCGTCGTCATCCGGACCAACACCGCCACCACCGCCATCACCGGGCTCACCGCCAACAGGGAAACCGCCGCCAGCGCCACGTCGATGAACCGCTTTAGCAACAGCCGCACTTCATCGTGAGGCGCGCCGGAAAACGTCAGCATCGGCGCCGCGCCCAGACGCTCCAAATACACTTCGCTATGCACATGCGGAAAGAAGTCCACCGCAACCCGGCTCCGGACCCCCTCCTCATCGCACAGCAGGAACGTCTCTTCCAAATCCGCCAACTGCTCCGATGGCACAGCGAACAGCACCTCGTCGATCACATGCCGCCGCAGCAACTCCGGCAACTCCGCCAACGAACGCACCGGATACTCCCGCCGTAACTCGATCGACGCCACCACCGGACTCACATCCAGAAAGCCCGACAGCCGCAACCCATACGCCGCCGCGTCCTCAACCAACCCCGCCACCCGCCGCGCGCTGTCGCCCGTGCCCACGATCCATAGGTAGCGCTCGCCGCCAAACCGCTGCCGGTACCATCCCAATATCGGCGCAGCATTCCACCGGAACGCCAACAGCGCCAACGCGGCGAAGCCGACAAATAGCGCTAAAAACAACCGGCTCATGTCTAAACGGAGCGCGAATTGCGCGAGTACCAATAAAGCCGGCGCCAGCGCCGCCTGCCTGAAAGTGCGCTGTAGGGTCTCCCGGCGAGATAGGCCCTCAAAGGCTTCATAGTCGCCAAACCACAGCGAAGTGCCCCAATAGCAGAGCATCGCCAGCAGCAGCAGCAGAATCTTGACCGGAAGGAGGAAGTAGAAGTCTTTAGCCAGCGGCAACAGGGCGCGCGTCTGATAGGCCGCCTCAAAGGCCAGCCACACCAACAAGCCATCGGCAAGCAGGTGAAACAGACGGAGTTTGCGCTGGTGTCGGGAAAACACGGTTCGCTTCAAGGGTAGCAGCCTCGCCATCCCGCCCGCCCTCCCTGGTGCTTACCCGCGAACCGGCTCGCTTACGCTCGCGGCTCAGTAACGCTTCACCCGTTTCCGAGCCACGACCGTCAGGGAGTGTTTTCGGTTAGAATCCCCCGAAACCGTTACGCACGCCGCACTCCCCCTTGCGCCCGGGAACATGTTAGTGAATACTAAGTTAGTGACTGCTAGATTATGAGAGCACCCAAACTCAGTAGAGCCGACCGCCGGAAGGCCATCGTCGACACCGCCGCCAGCCTTTTCGCCGAAGTCGGCTTCCGCGGCGGCACCACGCGCGAACTCGCCAAACGCGTCGGCGTCACCGAACCCGTTCTCTACGAACACTTTCAAACCAAGAGCGATCTCTACGCCGCCATCATCGAAGACTCCGGCCGCCAGGACTTCGACACGGGCCGCCAAATTCTCGAACAGAAAGCCGCGGCGGGGGATCCGGCGGACTTCTTCACGACGCTCGCCACGCTCATCGCCGAATACCAGGCGGGCAACCCGAACTACTTGCGCCTGATCCTCTTCAGCGCGCTCGAAAAACACGAACTGGCCGGGCTCTGCTTTGAGCGCCACGCAAAGGTGATTCACCAGATCGTCACGGCGTTCATCAAACGCCAAATCGCCCTCGGCGTTTTTCGCAAAGTGGACGCCCCTCTCGCCGCCCGGTCCTTCATGGGCATGGTGATGCACTACATGATCTTCGATCAGCACTTCGGATTCAAACTGGTCCGCTCGACGCGGAAGCGCGCCATCGGCTCCATGGTCGACATTTTCTTAAACGGATTGAAAAACGTATGAAACACCTTTTAGTTGCCCTTTTATTCGTCTCGGCCTGCTCCAAGCAGGATGTCAGGATGACCCAAGCCAAGACGGTCGATCCGATCGCCGTCAAGACCGCCGCCGCCGTCGAGCGCGCCGTCGAACGGGCCATTGCCGTCACCGGCACGCTGGTCCCCGATGAGACCGTCACCGTCTCCACCGAAGTCCCTGGCCGCATCGTCGCCATTCGCGCCGACTTCGGCCAAACCGTGCACAAAGGCGATGTCCTCATTGAACTCGACCGCACCGAATACGACCTCCAGGTCGAGCGCTCCCGGGGCGCCCTCAATCAGGCCCTCGCCCGCGTCAGCCTGCCGGCCTATTCCGGGAAGATCGCCCCGCCGGACACGACGCCCGGCGTCCGCACCGCCATCGCCCAGTTCGAAGACGCGAAATACAAATACGAAAACGCGGCAAAACTGGTCAAAACAGGCGATATCTCGCAGGATCGATTCAGCGAACTCGAGAAGGCACTCCGCGCCCGCCAGTCCGCGCTCGATGGTGCCCGCGATGAACTGCGCACCCAATGGATGAACGTCACCGCCCTCGAAGCCGATCTCAAGATCGCCGAAAAACGCCGCGGCGACACCCAGGTTCGCGTCCCCTTCGATGGCGTCGTCGGCGAAAAACTCATCTCGGCCGGCCAGTTCGTCAAGGACAACATCGGCATTCTCAAACTGGTCAAGGTCTCGCCCGTGCGACTTCGCCTGGAAGTGCCCGAGGCCGCCGCCAACGCTGTCAAAACCGGAACGCCACTGACCTTCACCACCGATGCCGCCAATGGCGTCCAGTTTGAAGCCGTCGTCCGCGAACTGAATCCTTCGCTCGACGCCCGCAACCGCACCCTCACCGCGGAGGCCCGCCTGACGAAACCCGACACGCGCCTCCGCCCCGGCATGTTCGTCCAGGTCAGGCTCGTTACCGAGCGCGCCGCGAAGATCGTCACCGTCCCCCGCCAGGCGCTGTACAGCATCGCCGGCCTGACCAAGCTCTTCAAAATCGAGAACGGCGCAGCCCGTCTCATCACCTTCGTCCCCGGCCCCGAACAGGACGGCTTTGTCGAGGTCCCCGGCGGCCTCCTCCAAAGCGGCGACCGAGTGGCCATCAACGAACTCGCCGCCCTCACCAATGGCATGAAAGTGAAGCAGTAAGCCATGCAAAAACTAGCCGAACTCTGCATTAAACGGCCCGTTTTCGCGACGATGCTCATATTGATGCTCGTCGTGCTGGGCCTCGACGCCTACCGCAAACTCGGCGTCGACTTCTTCCCGAAAGTCGAATTCCCCATCGTTACCATCAGCACCACGCTTCGCGGCGCCTCGCCGGAGGAGGTGGAAACGCAGATCTCCAAGCGGCTCGAAGAAGCGGTGAATACCGTCAGCGGCATCGACGAGTTGCAGTCCATGTCGGCCGAAGGACTCTCGCGCGTCATGATCACTTTTTCGCTCGAGAAGGACGCCGAAATCGCCGCCCAGGAGGTTCGCGACAAGGTCTCGACAATCCTCGGCCAACTGCCGGCCGACGCCGACCCGCCGGTCGTCGAAAAGCTCGCCACCGACGCCTCGCCCATCATCAATATCGTCGTCAGCGCCAATCGCGATCTACGCGAAATCACGAAGCTCGTCGACGACAGGATCAAGAAGGACATCGAGACCATCAACGGCGTCGGCCAGGTCCGCTTCATCGGCGAACGGGAACGGCAAATTCAGATCTGGCTCGATGGCCAGAAGATGTACAGCTATGGCCTTAACATCGATCAGGTACGCGGCGCCATCGCTTCCCAGAACATCGAGGTTCCCGGCGGCCATCTGGACCAGGGCGGGCGCGAGCTCAGCGTCCGCACGCTCGGCCGTATCCTGAAAGCCAATGACTTCGGCGATCTCATCGCCGCCAATCCCGGGGCGCCCATCCGCGTTCGCGACATCGGCAACATCGAGGACGGCTATAAGGAGACACGTTCCTCGGCCCGGCTCGATGGCAAGGAAGCCGTCGTGCTTCAGATCCGCAAACAGGCCGGCACCAACACGCTCGACATCATCCACCGTATCAAGGAACGCATTGAAGAGCTGCGCCCCAGCCTGCCCCAGGACATCCAGCTCGCCTACGTCGGCGATCAGTCGGGCTTCATCAAGGCGTCCTTCGAAGCAGTGCAGGAGCATCTGGTCCTCGGCGGCATTCTCGCCGGTATTGTCGTGCTCATTTTCATGCGCAACTGGCGCTCCACGCTCATCGCCGCCATCGCGATTCCGACGTCCATCATCTCGACCTATACGCTGCTCAACCTGATGGGCTTCAGCCTGAACCAGATCACGATGCTGGCGCTGACGCTGATGGTCGGCATCGTCATTGATGACGCCATCGTCGTGCTCGAAAACATTTTCCGTTTCATGGAGGAAAAAGGCCTGCCGCCGATTCAAGCGGCCATTGAAGGCACTCGAGATATCGGCCTCGCCGTGCTGGCCACCACGCTGAGTTTAGCGGTGGTTTTTCTGCCGGTCGCGTTTATGCCGGGCATCGTCGGCCGCTTCATGTCGAGCTTCGGCTTCACCGCCGCCTTCGCCATCATGGTCTCGCTGCTGGTCAGCTTCACGCTGACGCCGATGCTTTGCGGCCGGTTCCTAAAGCTGGCACCGAACCACGACCCGCACGCCAGCAAGAACACCTGGATCTTTAAGGTCATCGACCGGCCGTATCAAGCGCTGCTGCGCTGGTCGATGAACCATCGCTGGGTCATCGTCACGCTGGCCATCGCCACCGTCGCCACAACCGGCCCCATCTTCAAGCGCGTCGGCATCGACTTCTTGCCGCAGGATGACCAAAGCGAGTTTGAGCTCACTGTCCGCATGCCCGCCGGTTCCTCGCTCGAGGGCACGGAGAGTGTGATGCGCGGCATCGAAGCAGACCTTAAAACCCTTCCTGGCGTTCAGACGCTGCTGACCCTGATCGGTAGCGATGCCCGGCGACAGGTTGATCGCGGCAGCGTGCTGGTAACGCTCGTCGCCACGAGTGAGCGTAAGGATTCCCAGTTCCAGCTCATGGACCAGACCCGCGAGATGATGCGCAAATACAAAGACCTCGTGATCTCCGTCCAGCTCCCGGCGGTGATCGCCGGCTCCGGCCCCAATCGCGACTTCCAGTACATCCTCAGCGGCCCCGATCTGGAGCATTTGGACAAGTACGCCGCCACCGTCATCGCGAAGCTGCGGGCCACGCCGGGAGTGGCCGACGTCGAAAGCGGGTACGAGTCCGGCAAGCCCGAAGTGCGGGTCCGCATCAACCGCGACCGGGCTTCGGAACTCGGCGTCAGCGCCGCCTCCATCGCCACCGCGATTCGCACGCTGATCGCCGGTGACGAGCAGGTGACCACGTTCCGCGAAGGCGATGACCGCTATGACGT